>CAIMZP010000047.1 GCA_903846025.1 uncultured beta proteobacterium
ATATTAGTGCAACTACCGCTGCGCAAGCCGCTGGAATGTCGCGTATTACCTTGCATAGGATCGAGTCTGGTGAGCCCTCAGTAACCATGGGTGCCTACTTCAATGCCATGATGGCATTGGGGATTGAATTCGGAATGATTCTCCCATCACACCCTGAGCCTGCAAAACCACAACACGATGATCATCGTGGCTGGATTCCTGCGCGCATACGACTAGCTGATTACCCGCAGCTCAAGCAGCTTGCTTGGCAAGTGCATGGCACGGATGAGCTAACGCCTACTGAAGCACTAGGAATTTACGATCGCAATTGGCGCCATATTGATGAGAGCTTGTTAACCGTACACGAGAAACAATTGGTCGAAGCATTGCATTTAGCACTGGGGGAAAAATATGCAAAACTTTAAACGCCCTCACCATCAGAAAATTTCGCAGGTGCTTCAAGTTCTCAATGGGGCGCTCCTAAAAGAGCATGAATGCTACTTTGCAGGAGGCACGGCAATAGCACTTCGGTATGGCGAATATCGAGAGTCTGTTGATATCGATTTTTTAATCTCGAACCTGAATTACTACCGCACCTTAAGAGAACTGCTCACCAGTCCAGTAGGTATTGCCGCAATCGTACGCTCAGATATAAACCCATTGCAACAAATTGGCGATATCCGCGCTGATCAGTATGGCATTCGAACGAAAGTACAGATAGGCAACAGCACAATCAAATTTGAAATTGTTCTAGAGGGGCGAATCGTATTAGCAATTCCCGGGGCTAAAGATGAAATATGCGGAATTACTACCTTATGCCCATTGGATATGGCAACCAGTAAATTACTCGCAAATGCAGACCGCTGGAGAGATGATGGGGTATTTAGTCGAGACATTATCGATCTGGCCATGATGAATCCGAAACTTTCATTACTTAAAGAGGCGGTAGCCAAGGCCGAAAAGCCTTATGGACAATCCATACTTCAGTCACTTGAAAAATCGATTAACCGCCTGCAAGACCACGATAACGGCTGGTTAGATCGCTGCATGATGGTGATGGATGTGAATGTGCCTAAAGCCACTGTTTGGAAACAACTCAACAACTTACTTAGGGTGCTGCCCAAGCGAGTCCCATCTTAGCTAATTGAGTTGCACCCCATATCCAAATTATCATTGGAGCGCCTGAGAAAGCCCTAGGGGCGCTAACACCACGCAGTAAGCCTACTAGCTTTAGACCGCTGCCATTAAAGGCTTCATCGTCATAGGAGCAATCGCAGGATTACGCTTAAATCTCTGCTCAACTTCCCATAAATCAACGGCCTCTTGCATATGTAACCAGCTCTCTGGGGTGCCACCAATCACTTTGGAAAGCCTTACAGCCATCTCGGCACTGATACCTCTTTTTTCATGCAGTATCTCTGAAACAGTTAAACGACTCACGCCCAAATGATTTGCAAAAGCCGCTTGAGTAATATCGAGTTCAGGCAAAACATCCTCGCGCAATATAGCGCCCGGATGGGTTGGTCTACGGCTTGGGTTTCTCAAACTTCTCATGGTTTTCTTCATTAGTGATCATCCTCCAAATCAACTTCGATTGCGCTATCGCCATCAAACTTAAAAGTCATTCGCCAGTTACCAGATACGGTAACGGAGTAAACACCTTTGCGCTTACCTTTTAATTCATGAAACTTAAACCCGGGCAAATCCATATCTTCAGGCACAACAGTAGCATCCAAACGATCTAAGATCCGCTCAATTCTGGCAGCGTACTGCGCAGGAATCGCTTTATAGCTACCCTTCGAAAAAAAACTCTCTAGACCTCTATGGTGAAACGATGCGATCATGTTTTCTCTTTTTCATAATTGTACTGTAACTAATTACAATGTCAATGTACTCATTACACATTGAGGTTCCAAACATTAAATTGGCGAGGCTAAATTACAATCCCAGCTTTAATCGTAACTCGTCGTATTGTTGTCGATATTTTTTAAGATCAGTTGCTTTGAGCTTTTCTATATTTTGAATCTTCCAGCGTACCGCTGGAAATTGTGAGAAATCATATATATTCCAATTGGGCTCAAGGCTTTTAACGCTCAATATAAATTGCTTATCTTCCGATGTCAGACCCTTTGAAATAGTATCAAGAAGCTCCATTCTTGCCGCTTCAAAATCCTCGTATGAAAAATCCTCTCTGCTCATCCCGGTAAACTGGGTTTGCATAGTCTTGCGTTGATCATGTAAGTTTGGCTTGATCACCTCATGCATTGGCGATGGACTACCTAGCAAGCAATAGATGAAGCCCATTTTGATTTCTTCAGTAAAACCATCATGAGCCAATAAATATTTCACGTCAAATAAATCTCTGGGATGCTGCCTACTTAAGGCGGCGCAAATCTTCCCTCCATATAATTGCCCCATAGGCACAATAGCCACCGCAGAAAATACATCGAATTGCTCTTGTGCCCGCTGGCACAATATCCTTTTTTCTACCGGACCGATAACCCCTCGACTAACTGGATTGACTTCGACCTTAATCTGAGCAATCTTTGATGACACCATTAACTTACACACTTCAACTTGATGCACAACAGAGACCCCAAGCACTCTTTCGATCTCTTGCTTGATGCGTCCTAAAGCTAGGCCAATACTTTTCAAACTCACATCTCTTGACTCAACAGGCAAGTAAGTCAAATCAATATCCACAGAAAGTCTAGGCATATCACGGACAAATAAATTGATTGCAGTGCCTCCATGCAAAGCAAGGCACTCCTCCTTTGCTACGAAAGGCAAGACATCAAGCAAGAGCCTAACTTGGCGCTCATAATTTTCCACCTAGATTAACTCCCGCGGCAAAGTCAGTTGATACTCAGGGCTATAGACACCCCCTGGAACCAGGTTGCGCTTACCACTACCCAGATGAACTTTTTCTAAATTCACATACTCGAGCCACGGCTGCTTTGATTTCTTGGCCATATATAGAAAGAGTCTTTTCACTTTGATCGAGGTGCAAGACTCCAATAGCTCTTGAACAAGTTGCGGACGCAATTGAGTCAGCCCCTCCATGAGTTCATAGCACTCTTGCAAATCTTGTTTGGCAGGAGCTAAATACAAGCACTCCATCATGGCTCTGGCTGGCGCTGATATCTTGATCGTAAATCCCTTGGCCTCATACTCAACCAAACCCAAAAGTGGCGGCAAAAAGGAGGTTTTGAAATACTCAAACTCCCCATGCCACGCGTCCTGAAACCATTGCGGCAAGCGCTCTTTCCAATCGCCAAATAGACTTACCTTGACTTGGCCTAATTGCAAGTAGTGCGCTCTCCCCTGCAAGGCTAAAGCTGTCTTTCCACCAACATGGATGGAAGACTGCAATTGGGTTTGCAGGGCATATAGACCACCCTGATAATTAACCTTATCCCCTGTACGCTTCACGGCGCCGCTACCAACGGCATCAACCCACTCGCTCTTTTTATAGCGATCGAGCAATTGATTCGATACCCCCCGCTTTTTAAGCCATGAGGCGAGGTAGACCGCCCCGGAAGGCCAATCATTCACTAAGTGGTTTATTTTTCCTAAATTTAATCTACTCATA
>CAIMZP010000048.1 GCA_903846025.1 uncultured beta proteobacterium
CTTAAATAGGTTCCAACACCCAGCAAAATAGGCCCCAATATGGTTGCAGCCGCATAGATAGCTACCTTCTTCATAATGGGTCGTCTTTGAGTCACCCTAAAAATTTGATTAAATGCATTTTCTATTACCACCATGGTCATGATGGTGGTAATTACTAGGCCTAATATACCCAGCAGAGTTAGCCCTCTGGCTTTGGCTGAAAATTGATCGAGGTAATTAAATACCTGCTCGTTTAGGCCTCCTGGCATATATGTATCTAAAAGCCACCCCTGAAAGGCATACTTAATGCGAATTACGCTAGGCAAATATCCAATTAGTATCGATGCAACCGTAAGCATGGGAACCAATGCCAAAGTAGTTGTAAACGCAAGACTGGCGGCAATCTGTTGCAAATTTTGGCCGCGATTACGCTCCACGATCTCCCTACCAAGAGAGAGCCATAATTGAGGATTACGAAAAAGGCGCATCGCCGTATCATAAGAGAAGAATATGAGTCAATCCGATATTTTAGTTTTGTACTACTCCCGTTATGGCGCAACGCGGGATCTGGCGCGCCTAATTGCCGAGGGTATTGAGAGCGTTCCTGGTGCCAATGCACGCCTGCGAACCGTTCCAGCCATTTCGGCCGTATGTGAGGCTACAGAAGCTGCCGTGCCCTCAGATGGCGCCCCTTATGTTGAGTATGCGGATCTCCAAGAATGCATTGGATTGGCGCTTGGCTCCCCTACCCGATTTGGCAATATGGCCGCCCCGATGAAATACTTTTGGGATGGCAGCTCTTCAGAGTGGCTTAATGGGGCGCTAATCAGCAAGCCTGCCTGTGTATTTACCAGCACCGGCAGTCTGCATGGCGGTCAAGAAAGCACGCTTCTCACTATGATGATTCCCCTACTCCATCACGGCATGGTAATTGTGGGTCTGCCTTATAGCGAACCTGATTTAATGAGTACAAGCACTGGTGGCAGCCCCTATGGTATTACGCACCTGGCCCATGCCCATGGTCGCTCACCAATTAGCATAGAAGAACAAAGACTCGCTAAGGCTCAAGGCAAACGGCTGGCTCAGACCGCCCTCAAACTACTGCAGAAATAATTTAGAGATGCTAAAGAAGTTATTAATAAAAAATCCCTATCAACTTCTAGCTTGCGCTGCCTTTGTTGATTTATTTATTTTGTGTGTTTGCTGGGAATGGTTTATTTCACCACTTCGCCCTAGTGGCTCCTGGCTAATTCTGAAAGGCGTCCCCTTATTGTTTGCCATCCCCGGAATTTGGAAAGGCAAGATCTACACTATGCAGTGGGCCTCTATGCTCATTCTGATCTACATCACCGAGGGACTCGTACGCATTATGGAATCAGGCACTAATTTTTGGCTGGCTTTATTGGAAACTGTTCTGGCAACGATAGGATTTGTCTGCCTTCTTATTTACCTTAAGCCGATTAAAGCTAGAGCAAAAATACTCAAAAAGCAGCAAGCCAAAGTTAATTAAGCAATCCTTTTTAATATGCCCAGCATGTTGCAATTCTTTGTCACTCAATTAGCAGCCTCTTTAGGTAAATCTTATGTACTTACACAAGACAGTGATATGGCACCCTATCTCACCGACTGGCGCCAGCGATTTACTGGTAAAGCACTGGCAGTGGTACTGCCGGGCTCTACCAAGGAAGTCGCGCAGATTGTAAAAGCTTGCGCTCAAGCGAACATCTCCATTGTTCCCCAGGGTGGGAATACCAGCTTTTGTGGCGGCGCAACTCCAGATAACAGCGGCAACCAGATTGTCTTAAGCCTGAAACGCTTAAATAACATTCGCGAAATCGATATCCTCAACCAAACCATCAGCGTTGAAGCGGGATGTATCTTGCAAACTATTCAAGAACAAGCTGCAGCGCAGAGTTATTTATTTCCACTCAGCTTAGGATCTCAGGGCAGCTGTCAGATAGGTGGTAATTTAGCGACTAATGCTGGCGGCACAAATGTATTGCGCTATGGCAATGCAAGAGACTTATGTCTCGGAATAGAGGTTGTTACTGCGCAAGGCGAAATCTGGCACGGCATGAAAGGCTTACGTAAAGACAATACTGGCTACGATCTGCGCGATCTCTTTATTGGGTCCGAGGGAAGTTTGGGAATTATCACTGCGGCCGTCATGAAGCTTTATCCATTACCCGTTGCTCAATGGACCACGCTCGTTGCCACTCAAAACATTGCCTCAACGGTTGCGCTGTTGAATTTATTTCAGAAGCGCGCCGTATCTTTGCTCACCGGCTTTGAAATGATGGCGCTAGAGTCATTAACGCTGCTTGAAAAACACTTTCCGCAGATGACAAATCCTCTTCAGAATAAGCCCGCTTATACGATCTTAATTGAGCTATCTGATCACGAGAGCGAGGCGCATGTTCGACAACTTTTAGAATCCATCCTGGAAGAAGCGCTTGCGTTAGAAATCATTTCAGATGCAGTAATTGCGAGTAACTTGTCTCAAGCTAATTTGTTTTGGCATATGCGTGAGCACATTACAGTTGCGCAATCCGAAGAAGGCGCCAACCTTAAGCATGACATATCCATTCCCCTAGTTGCGCTAGAACAATTCGTTCAGGAAACTAACCACCTCTTAAAAGCTCAATTTCCTGGAGTGAGGCTAATTAACTTTGGCCATCTAGGTGATGGCAATCTGCACTACAACGTAAGCGCCCCCGAAGGGATCAATTCACAAAAATTTGCCCAAACTTATGAAAAACCCATTCAGGAACTCATTTATGCCCAAGTGGAGTTATTCCAGGGCTCAATTTCAGCTGAGCATGGGGTTGGACAGCTTAAATTAGATGTTTTAAGGGCACATAAAGGGGTAGTGGCACACGAACTCATGAAGACCCTTAAGAGAGCTTTAGACCCTCAAAACATCCTCAACCCCTCTAAAGTGATCTCTGTTTAGGCCAAATTAAGCTCTATCACCTTAAATTTTTTATATTTTTGCCATTTTGTTGTCATCCCACTTCATTTCTCATGCGTTGTATGAGCATGGAGGTGACAAATATGTCAACAAGACTCAAACGTTGGGCTCGCACAATTCAACAGATCGACCTGTCTAAGAGGACGGATCCTGAAGTAGCTATTGGCTACTTGGATAGCAAGTACCGAGATATAGCTTGGCGCTATATTCGTATTCTGGGCTTTGAACGCACTATCAGCTTTATGGCTAGCAATAACTTTCATCCAGAGTAAATTTCGAAAAACCCCAGATTATGAACTGAACCCCCTTGGCTGGACTTAGTATCCAACTTTGGTGGATCAGTTCATAACTCAACTGGGGATTTTTGTACTTATGGCTACTTTTTGAGCTTTAAACACCCAAAATGCCAGCAAACATACGGCCAAGCCAGCACAAGTTCCTGAGAACATAAAGGCGTAGCTTGTGCCAATGGACTCATAGAGCCAGCCAAAAATGAAAGAGGCTGGTAATAACATGACACCCGAGCTGAGATTGAACCAGCCAAACGCAGTTCCAGACATTCCCTGAGGAGCTAAATCAGCTACCAGCGCCTTCTCCACCCCTTCAGTCTCAGCCTTAAACAGACCGTAAATTCCAAATAAAGCGCAGAGCATCCAAATTGAAATACCTGGCAAACCCATGGCAAAGTAAAAGAAGGTAAATGCACACCAGGCAATCAAAATTAGATGCTTACGCCCAAAATGATCCGACAAGGCAGAAAGCGGTGTGCCAAACACAGTGGTGATCAATGAAATGCCTGCCCATAACAAGGGAATTTGCTCTTGAGGGACGCCCAACTCTCTAGCTCTTAATAACAGGAACATATCAGATGAATTGCCGAGGGAAAAAAGGCCTACGACCATGATGTAACGCTTAAATTGAGAAGGCAGGCCAGTAAGAGACCAAGAAAATGGCGGGTTAGCTACCCTCTGCTCAGAAGGCGGCTCCTTAAGACACAGAGTTAAAGCCACAGTAATTAAACCGGGAATAATTGCCCATAGAAAAATATCACGCAAAGGAACCTTTAACCACAGCAATAGGGCCGCTAATAGTGGGCCCAAAACCGCACCCGCGTTGTCCATGGATCGATGCAGACCAAAGGTAATGCCTCGTTGATTTGCTGGGACGCTATCCGCAAGCAAAGCGTCACGCGGCGAACTTCTCAAGCCTTTCCCCAGTCGATCCGTAAATCGAATACATAAAACCCATACCCAAGAATTAGCAATAGCAATTAAGGGCCTGCCCACAGCGGCCAGAAAATATCCGACCACTATCCACGGTTTAGTTTTATTTGTTTGATCAACAATTACTCCAGAAATCAATTTAAAAATACTAGAAGTAGCTTCAGCAACTCCTTCAATCAAACCCAATGCCTTAGGTCCAGCCATCAAAACTGATGCGAGATACAAGGGCATCAAGGGATATAACATCTCACTAGCGGAATCATTGACTAGGCTAATCAACCCAATCAACCAAACGGTTTTTGGCAGAGAAAAGAGAGTTTTAAACATGTTCATCCAATGTAGCACCGATTATTAATTACGAGAAAATAGCTCATTACTGTAATAAACGCTTGAAACTAGGGGCAATAAATCGTAGGATCGTAGGGTAGGCTAAGCCTCATATAAAAACAGATGCAAAAAAATGGAACTCTCTTTAAAGGAATAAATCATGAGCCAAAAAAAATTAGTTAAACAAATGTTAAAAAAACTTGATAAGTTAGAGGCCGAAAGAGAGAAATTGATCGATAAGCTGGCTAAGACTTTAGACAAAATGGATAAGACGCCTCCTGTCAAAAAGGCAGCCGCCAAGAAGGCTCCAGCTA
>CAIMZP010000049.1 GCA_903846025.1 uncultured beta proteobacterium
GACTGCCGCTCCAATCACTATGTGGCAGTTTCATGGAGATGAATCTCCTGAGGATTGCCAGAGGTTGGCGGCAGGCCAGCCTTGGATGAAAGCCGCTCGCATCGGGGCTCAGTTCGCGTTTGATGATTTTTCCCTACAATACAGTCAAGCAAACGCCTTTTTGCTGGATGCCCTCGTAGAGGGTTATGGTGGAGGGGGCGTTCCTTTTGATTGGCAAGGGATTCCACAAGCATGGGTAAGCGCAAACGCGCCTCGGGTCGTTTTGAGTGGTGGGTTGAACGCGCACAACGTGGGCGAGGCTATCTCATGTCTTCACCCTTGTGCGGTTGATGTTTCTAGCGGCGTAGAAATCAGCAAGGGTGTGAAAGATCACATCCTCATGAGGCAATTTATTGAGGCAGTGCGTGAAGCCGATGCCAAGGCATTAACCTAAAATTTACTGCAACTAATCAAAAGAGGTATTTATGTATGATAAGCCAGATGCACGAGGACATTTCGGTCCTTATGGTGGCGTATTTGTTTCTGAAACGTTGATGTTTGCCTTGGATGAGCTCAAAGCAGCTTACGCCAAATATCAATTTGATCCCGAATTCATCGAAGAATTTAACTACGAACTTAAGCACTTTGTAGGTCGTCCATCGCCTGTTTATCACGCTAAACGTTGGAGTGAAATGCTAGGTGGCGCACAAATCTATCTCAAACGTGAAGATTTAAATCACACTGGCGCGCACAAAATTAATAATGTTATTGGCCAAGCGATGCTCGCAAAGCGCATGGGCAAGCCACGCATCATTGCCGAGACTGGTGCGGGACAGCATGGAGTTGCTACTGCCACTATCTGTGCTCGTTTTGGTTTAGATTGCACTGTTTATCAGGGTTCTGTTGACGTAGCGCGTCAAGCGCAAAACGTTTTCCGCATGAAGTTACTTGGGGCCAAAGTGGTGCCGGTGGAATCTGGTACAAAAACGCTTAAAGATGCGTTAAATGAGGCGATGCGAGATTGGGTAACTAATGTAGATGACACTTTTTACATTATTGGTACCGTTGCAGGGCCTCATCCATACCCCATGATGGTAAGAGATTTTCAGAGTGTGATTGGAGAAGAGTGCAAGGTGCAAATGCCCGAACTGACTGGTCGTCAGCCAGACTATGTTATGGCTTGCGTCGGTGGTGGCTCTAATGCAATGGGAATTTTTTATCCTTATATTGATTTTTCTGATGTCAGACTTATAGGTGTGGAAGCGGCTGGTCATGGTCTTAATACTGGTTTACATTCAGCGGCATTGTGCGTTGGTAAGCCTGGTGTGTTGCATGGCAACCGCACGTATTTACTGCAAGATGAAAATGGTCAAATTTCTGAAACTCATTCCGTCTCTGCTGGTATGGACTACCCTGGTGTCGGACCTGAGCATGCTTGGTTGAAAGACTCTGGTCGCGCCGAATATGTTGCGGTAACTGATGATGAAGCGCTTAAGGCTTTCCATGATTGTTGTCGCATCGAAGGAATTATCCCTGCCTTAGAGTCTGCTCATGCAATTGCTTATGCTTGCAAATTAGCCCCAACCTTACCTAAAGATAAAACTATTCTGGTGAACTTGTCAGGTCGTGGTGATAAGGATATGCATACTGTTGCCCAAGCTACTGGTTCCGAAGGTTAATACTTAAATTATTTATGTCGAAAATTAGCGCACTTTTTCAAGAATTAAAAGCCTCTGGCAAGAAGGGGTTAATACCCTTCATTACTGCTGGTGATCCTGATCCAAAACTGACCGTTGAACTGATGCATGCATTAGTTAGGGGTGGGGCTAATGTTATTGAATTGGGTGTGCCGTTTTCAGATCCAATGGCTGATGGTCCAGTAATTCAGCGATCCTCGGAAAGAGCTTTAACTCATGGTGTCACTTTGCATCGTTGCTTGGAGATGGTTAAGGAATTTCGCAGGACTGATGCTAATACTCCAGTGGTTCTCATGGGCTACGCCAATCCTGTCGAACAGATGGGTGCGGATCACTTTGCTACTCAAGCAAAGGACGCAGGGGTTGATGGGGTATTAATAGTCGATTATCCGCCAGAGGAGTGCGTAGATTTTGCCGCTAGGATGCGTTTAGCAGGCGTTGATCCAATTTTCCTTTTGGCCCCCACTTCGTCGCCCAAGCGGATTAAAGAGGCCGCTAAGATTGCCTCTGGTTATATCTATTACGTGTCTATGCGAGGAGTTACGGGTGCTTCCCACCTTAATACTCAGGATGTAGCTAGTATTATTCCTAAAATTCGGGAAGAAACTGACATTCCTATAGCGGTGGGTTTCGGGATCAACGATGCAGCTAGTGCTAAAGCAGTATCCATAACAGCGGATGCGGTGGTTATCGGTAGTCGCATTATTCGGCTTTTAGAGGATTCTCCCCCAAACCAGGCGGTACAATCACTCGAAACCTTTATACGTGAGATTCGCGACGCTTTAGATAGTTAATGTATTGGATAGTGAGAACTGATGAGCTGGATAGATAAATTACTGCCCCCCCAAATTCAACATACGGATCCTGCTAATCGCAAATCAGTCCCTGAAGGATTGTGGGTTAAGTGCCCTAGCTGCGAAACGGTACTTTATAGCAGTGATATTGAAGCCAATTTGTCTGTTTGCCCTAAATGTAGTCACCACATGCGCATTGGTGCTCGCCAACGCCTCGATAGCCTCTTAGATCAAAAAGGCCGCTATGAAATTGGCGCCGATATTTTCCCTATTGACCCGCTGAAATTTAAAGATTCAAAGAAATACCCAGATCGCTTAAAAGCAGCGAATGATGCTTCTGGTGAGTCAGAGGCTTTGATTGTGATGGGCGGTAAGATCGAAAGTATTCCTGTTGTTGTGGCCTGCTTTGAGTTTCAGTATATGGGTGGTTCAATGGGTTCGGTTGTAGGGGAGCGTTTTGTTCGTGGCGCTCAAGAGGCTATTGCTAAAAAATGTGCTTTCATTTGCGTAACTGCTACTGGTGGTGCGCGTATGCAGGAAAGTTTGCTCTCCCTTTTTCAGATGGCAAAAACCAATTCCATGTTAACTTTACTGGCTAAAAAAGGCTTGCCTTACATCAGTGTATTAACTGACCCGACAATGGGTGGTATTTCGGCTAGTTTTGCCTTTATGGGCGATGTGGTGATGGCCGAACCCAAGGCTTTAATTGGTTTTGCAGGCCCGCGGGTAATCGAGCAAACCGTGAGAGAAAAATTACCAGAAGGTTTTCAGCGTTCTGAGTTTCTCATGCAAAAAGGGGGCATTGACATGATTGTGGATCGTCGCCAGATGCGCGGAGAAATTGCCCGTTTATTAGCTTTACTCCAACAGCTTCCAGAGCCTTCGACAGCGATTGGCGCAACTCTTTAAAGCGCTTGAGTACTGCACACCAAGCCCCCGTTCTTTTTACTAGCCTTTCGGCTTGGCTTAGTCACCTCGAAACAGCTCATCCGGTCGGCATTGATATGGGGCTTGAGCGGATTAATCGCGTTAAAGCAGCTCTTGGCCTTCATTTTGATTGCCCTGTTATCACTGTTGCCGGTACTAATGGTAAGGGCTCGACTTGCGCTTTCTTGGAAAGCATCTTGCTTGCCTCTGGTTATAGAGTGGGATGTCATATGTCACCCCATTTGCTGAATTTTAACGAGCGGGCCAGGGTAAATGGTGAGGAAGTGATTGATGAGGTGCTGCTTGAGCATTTTGCAGCGGTTGAAAAAGCTCGGGTTAGCTTGGTCGATGCACCTACTTTGACCTATTTTGAATTTACTACCCTAGCAATCATGCATTTGTTTTCCAAATCACATTTGGATGCCGTCGTTCTCGAGGTAGGTATGGGGGGGCGTCTTGATGCTGTGAATATTGTCGATGCAGATTGCGCAATCATTACCAGCATTGATATTGATCATGCTGATTTTTTAGGCGATACCAGAGAGGCAATAGGCCTTGAAAAAGCGGGTATTTTTCGCCCCGGACAGATTGCAATTTGTGGCGACCCCTTACCCCCCCAGTCTTTGATCGACTACGCTCAAAAATTGGGTTGTGATCTGTGGTTACATGGTCGAGACTATAACTTTCAAGGCGATAAGCAACAGTGGGGTTGGGCGGGACGTCAAAAACGTTTTAGCGGCCTTGGTTACCCAGCACTTCGCGGGGCAAATCAGATTCTCAATGCTTCTGCAGTGATCGCTGCGCTGATGGCTTTGCACCAGCGTCTACCAGTGAGTGCTCAAGATATACGCAATGGGTTTGCCTTAGTAGAGCTGCCGGGGCGTTTTCAGGTGCTCCCTGGTCAGCCTACCGTTATTTTGGATGTTGCTCATAACCCGCATGCTGCTGCCACCTTGGCACAAGGCCTGGATAAGATGGGTTATCACCCTTATACCTATGCTGTTTTTGGTGCCATGTCCGACAAGGATATTGAGGGGGTTATTAAACCCCTTTTGGAAATAGTTGACTTCTGGTACTGCGTTGATCTGCCAACCCCTCGAGCTTCTAATGCAATTGCGCTGGCTCAAAAATTAGAGGGTATGGGTATTCCTGTCAAAAATGGTGCAGATGGTGGTATTGAGTGCTTTCCTGACCCTGCTGCAGCGTATCAAAAAGCAATGTCGAAAGCAGGTGAGGGTGATAGAATTGTGGTCTTCGGATCCTTTTATACCGTCGCAGGCGTAATGGCATATAGAAACAACCAGGCGCATTGATCCATGATTCGTTTATTAAAGCTTTTTAAGCGAAACCCAAAGGCTGAAACCCCCATCAGAGGTTTGGCAGGGATCCGTCGCACCAATACCAAATTACCCCCCCGTAGCTTCCAGCGCGCTCAAGAGAGTGAAGACTTGGCATTGACTGAGGATCCGGAGCAACAGCGAGCGCGTCATCGTCTGATCGGCGCAGCTGTTTTAGTGCTGATAGCCGTTATTGGTCTTCCTAGGATTTTGGATAACAAACCCAAATCAGTGAATAACGATATTGCTGTCAATATTGTGACAAGCCTCCCTTTACCCCTTGCCAATACACCAATGCCTGAAGAGAGGGCAAAAGTGACTGAGACGGTAGCAAAAGAAAAGGATGTATCTGTGACTAAAGATACCTTACTTGTTGCGCCAACTCCCATTACGGATGCTAAACCTGAGGCAAAACTTGAGGCTAAGATTGCACCACTGAGCAAGTCTAATGGTTTAGGTTTAGCTGCGGGTGAAGAGGTAATTGCCGCCAACCCAAAGCCCAAAGCAGAGGAAATCCCTAAAAAACTAGCTACATCAGGGAAATTTGTTATTCAAATTGGAGCATTTGCCTCAGAAGAGCGTGCTAAGGGTTGGATTGCCAAAATGAAAGAGCAAAAGATTCCTAACTACGTCATCAATAAAACCAGTCCTGATGGGACTAAATTATTTGTGCTTCGCGCAGGGCCATTTTCAGATAAAGACGCGGCAGAATCTGCCGAGAAAAAAGTTAAGGCCTTGGGCTTATCACCACGACTAGTTGAGATAGGCGCTCCCTAATGGATTATCTTTTCACCCTAAAGTTAACTACGGTGGATTATTTCACCTTGATGGTCTTGCTGGTGTCTGCTTTAGTGGGAATTTCACGGGGCTTATTTAAAGAGGTCTTGGCGCTAACCTCATGGTTTGTTGCCGCCTGGGTTGCTTATCATTACACCCATTACCTTTCCACGGAATGGCTTTCTACGTTTCATATGGATGAGTTGCTGAGTTTGGGTGTGAGTTTTTTGATTTTATTCATCTTGACTTTGGTTTTGTGTGGTTTAGTAGGCGGCCTTATTCAAAAAATTATCCTGTCTGTTGGATTAAGTATGACCGACCGTTTTTTGGGGCTTATTTTTGGATTGCTTCGTGGCGGCTTAATTGTGGTTGTAATGGCTACGTTGGCAGCGTTAACTCCCATCACGCAAAGTCAGCCCTGGCAACAAGCGATTACACGTCCAGCGATTGATATAGCAACCGGATTAATTAAAAGTTGGCTTCCTGCTGACTGGGCAAAACAGTTAGGTGATGCAATGCCTAAAATAACACCTACAGTTACACCTTCATTAACAATAGGGATATAGGCTTATGTGCGGCGTCGTTGGAACAGTTTCCCACTCCTCGGTTAATCAACTCATTTACGATGCTTTGTTGCTTTTGCAACACCGTGGTCAAGATGCTGCAGGTATGGCAACGATGAATGGTAATTCGTTCACGATGCATAAAGCGAACGGCTTGGTACGTGATGTTTTTAGAACGCGTAACATGCGTGGTCTAGTTGGAAGTGCTGGTATCGGTCAAGTCCGATATCCCACTGCAGGTTCTGCCAGTAGCGAGGAAGAGGCGCAACCATTTTATGTA
>CAIMZP010000050.1 GCA_903846025.1 uncultured beta proteobacterium
AGATGTAACAGTGAGTACAGCAACATTGAGCCATGGCCATTTGATAAAACAAAACGATCACGGTTCATCCAATGGGGATCGGTTGGATTGTGTTGTAAATGTTCATTCCAAAGGCCTACTGCAATGTCTGCCATGCCCATCGGCATTCCAGGGTGGCCTGAATTGGCTTTTTGAACTGCATCCATAGATAAAGCGCGAATGGCATTAGCCATACGAATTTGAAGATTTGACATCGTAAATTTGGTCTCAAGGAAAATAAATCGGCTACATTTCAGTAATGCCTCAATTTTATCTTCCCGGGCCATGGGAAACCCAAAAGCCAACCGCACTCACCTCTGAGCTCGCCCATCACTTGCGTGTTCGCCGCATTCAGGCGGGTGAAATCTTTCCGGTATTTGATGGAAACGGTCATGTTGCCAATGCCAACCTCCTCTCCTTGACCGGAAAAACAGGGGAAGTTCAGCTTCGCGACATCCGCACCGACACTCACCGAGAGGCCCCATATGCCATCACCTTAGCCCAAGGGCTGGCTGGTGGGGACAAAATGGACTGGATTGTTGAAAAAGCCATTGAAACTGGCGCAAAAAATATTGTTCCGTTGCAGTGCGAACGCTCTGTTATTAAATTAACCCGCTCAAGTGATGCAGATCGCGCCCAAAAACGAATCATTCATTGGCAAGGGATTGTTCAAGCTGCTTGCGAGCAGTGTGACCGCACCGTATTTGCCACCATCGAACCCATTCAAAACTTTGAGCTCTTTCTTAAAAAAGCTGAAAATAAAGAACTTAAGCTACTTTTAAGCCCTGATGCAAGCAAAAGTCTATCTTCAGTATTGATAGTACATAAACCTCAAGACCTCATATTGATGATTGGTCCCGAAGGGGGTCATACACCTGAGGAAGAAGCTCAAGCAGAAGCAGCGGGATACGAACTCGTCTCTTTGGGTTCACGAGTGCTTCGAACGGAGACGGCTGGTATTGTTGCGATCACCACCGTACACAGCATTTGGGACTCAGAAATGCAAAATCGCCCCGAGTAGAGGCGATTTTGATTGGATTTCATGCAAGTTAGACGAAAGAATAGAAAACTCGATATGGTGTTCGACGCTCTGCCCAAAAATCAACTGCATCGCGAAATACGTCCAAAAGAGTTTCACGCGCTTCTTTGTCAAACTTCTGAGTACAAGGCAGACCTTCAAGTACCACAACAAAACCAGGCTGCGGACCAGTCTTATCTATCATCGTTGTTAAGGCATCCAACAAAGGATCGAAGTTCTTAGCCTGTTGCTTTGTAAAGGTATAGGCAATAGCAATTGCTTCAAGAACCTCTCCTTTAGTCATTGCATTGGCACAATTAGCATAGATGTAGTGTTGGCCTAGTTCTGTAGCCGCCTCCTGCAAGTCTGGCGTACGAAACGCACGGATAGATTGCACAATATTAGGGCGCACGCTGCGCAGCATAGCCGGTGGTCCGGCATCACGAACGGCCAAAGCGGCGCGCCAAGAAGCAGTCACTTTTTTTCCCGTAACTTGATTTGCTGCGTAGGTTTGTAAACGAGATAAACCACCCTGCGCGTAAACATTGGCTGCAGATGATTCGGATACAAGTCGATCATTGCTATCCCAACTTTCAGCGCGACTGTGTTCATCAAAACTAGCTGTATTGGTGTTTTCAGAGCGATTATTCATGATGGATGCAAGGTTACCCCTAACACGCCACCAAATCAAGCCTAATTAAAGCACTTTTTATATAAACTGTTGATTTGTATAGAAATAAATTAAGTTAGTTATCATTAACTAACTTAATTTACGATACAACAGTAAGCTTTAAGCAACCCCTCTTGCATTGCTGGCTGCTTCAACCACGGCCAAGGTAGTCACATTCACAATTCGACGGACCGTAGCTGCTGGCGTGAGGATGTGAATAGGCTTGGCAACCCCTAACAACAAAGGTCCAATTGCAATACCGTTACCCGCTGCAGTTTTTAGTAGGTTGTAAGAGATATTTGCGGCATCAACGTTAGGCATAACCAGTAAGTTGGCATCACCCTTTAACGAGGAGGAAGTCACTGCAGAAGCGCGAATGGTTGCATCCAACGCGCTATCACCATGCATTTCTCCATCCACCTCAAGAGCGGGATCAGCTTTCTGAATCAGGCTCAATACTTCTCTCATCTTGACAGCAGAAGGTGCATTGCTTGAACCAAAATTAGAATGCGACAGAAGCGCTACTTTTGGAATGATGCCTAATTTACGCATTTCACTTGCGGCCATCAGCGTCAACTCAGCCAACTGTTCGGCACTAGGATCAAGATTGATATGAGTATCGACTAAAAAGACCTGACGTCCTGGCAAGATCAATCCAGACATAGCACCATAGACATTCGCGCCAGCTTCATGACCGACAACCTCATCAATGTACTTCAAGTGTGTTGTTATGTTGCCGATGGTTCCACAAATCATGCCATCTGCCATACCTTTACTAATTAGCATGGACCCGATCAAACTATGACGACGGCGAGTCTCTAATTTTGCATAAGACTCGGATACCCCTTTGCGCTCAGTTAAACCTAAATAGGTTTGCCAGAAGTCACGATAGCGTGAATCATTTTCTGGATTGACAATCTCTAAATCCTCGCCAACCTTCATCCGTAAACCAAATTTTTCAATTCGATACTCAATTACTGAAGGACGTCCGATCAATATTGGGGTTGCTAATTGCTCATCAATAATGATTTGAACGGCACGCAATACACGCTCATCTTCACCTTCAGCAAAGACAATACGTTTTTGGCTGGCTGGCACCCGTTTAGCAATGCTAAATAAGGGCTTCATTAAAGTACCAGAGTGGTACACAAATTGCTCAAGTTGATTGCGATAGGCATCGAAATCTTTAATGGGGCATTGGGCAACGCCATCATCCATAGCTGCTTTGGCAACCGCTGGTGCAATCACAGTAATAAGGCGTGGGTCAAATGGCTTTGGAATTAAATATTCGGGGCCAAAAGATAAATTCTCAATACCGTATACCGAGGTGACAACTTCGCTTTGCTCTGCCTGCGCTAATTCAGCTACAGCCCTAACAGCAGCTACTTCCATGCCACGAGTAATGGTCGTGGCTCTGACGTCTAAAGCCCCCCGAAAAATGAATGGGAAACATAAAACATTGTTTACTTGATTGGGATAGTCAGTGCGACCAGTTGCCATTACCGCATCTGGTCGAACCTCTTTCACCTCCTCAGGGAGAATTTCTGGGGTGGGATTTGCCAAGGCAAAGACCAATGGCTTAGGAGCCATCTTTTTGACCATGCTTTGCTTTAATACGCCGCCGGCTGAAAGACCCAAGAAAATATCCGCGCCTTCAATGGCTTCATCCAATGTTCTCAGGGTAGTTTCTTGGCAGAATGGCTCTTTCTCGGGATCCATTAACTCTACGCGGCCCTTATATGCCACGCCAGCCAAATCCGTTACCCAAATATTTTTACGGGGAATTCCTAGGTCTACCAGCAAATCTAGACAGGCTAAGGCTGCTGCACCAGCGCCAGAGGTCACTAACTTTACATTAGCTACATCTTTACCGACGACTTTCAAACCATTGAGAATCGCTGCAGCCACCACAATCGCTGTACCGTGCTGATCATCATGAAAAACGGGAATTTTCATCCGCGCTTGTAATTTACGCTCAACTAAAAAGCAGTCTGGCGCTTTGATATCTTCCAGATTAATACCGCCAAAGGTTGGCTCAAGCGCTGCAATAATTTCTATGAGTTTCTCAGGATCGCTTTCATTTACCTCAATATCAAATACATCAATACCGGCGAATTTCTTAAACAAAACTGCCTTACCCTCCATCACCGGCTTACTCGCTAGCGGTCCAATATTTCCTAAGCCTAAAACGGCGGTTCCGTTTGTAATAACACCCACTAAATTGCCCCGGGCTGTGTAGCGAAAGGCATTTGCAGGGTCTTTGACAATCTCTTCGCAAGCTGCCGCAACACCAGGAGTGTAGGCAAGCGCTAGATCTCGTTGATTAGTTAATTGCTTTGTTGGAGCAATTTCGATTTTTCCTGGGACAGGAAACTCATGGTAGTGCAAGGCTGCCGCTCTTAGGTCTGCTGCCTGCTCTTCTTTGATGCTATCGCTCTTTTTGCTCATCAGTTAACTCATCGCTATGACGTATTGAAGTCTGTAATTCTAATCCTCTCTGATGTCCAGCTCCCAAGGGTCATAAAATGGGGCATGGAATCTCAATCCCCTCAACTTAGCGAATTTGAGCTTATTGAACGTTTTTTTAAAACGCACTCTGAAGCTATGCTCAATTCCAGAGACAATATTGTTGCGCTGGGAATTGGAGATGATTGCGCGCTTATCACACCCAACCAAGGAGAAGATATTGCCATCACCAGCGATATGTTGGTTGAAGGCAGGCATTTTTTTGCAGATGCCAACCCTGAGTGGCTGGGACATAAGGCCTTAGCAGTCAACCTCTCAGACCTAGCTGCTATGGGTGCTAAGCCTATAGGCTTCACTCTCGCACTTGCACTGCCAGCAGCCGATCCAGTGTGGCTTAAGGCTTTTTCCAAAGGATTATTTGACATTGCCAATGCTTATTCCTGTCACCTGATCGGCGGAGATACAACTGCTGGTCCACTGAATATTTGCATCACTGCTATTGGCAGTGTTCCCAAAGGAAAAGCCATTAGAAGATCAATGGCATTAGACGGGGATGAGATTTGGGTATCGGGCACTGTGGGTGATGCCAGACTTGCTCTTGCTGCACTGCGTCATGAAATCACATTGGTGGATTCCGATTTGGCAGCCATTCAATCTCGCATGCATCAACCAACCCCTAGAGTTGAATTGGGAATTGCTTTAAGGGGGGTTGCTACCGCTGCATTGGATATTTCCGATGGCTTATTAGGTGACCTCAAGCACCTCTTAGAGCAATCTAAAAAGGATGCGGAAATCTTTTTGGGCCACATTCCAAAGTCAGCAATTCTGCTTAAACAAAACCCTCAAATCCAAAACCAATTTGCTGCCTCCGGTGGAG
>CAIMZP010000051.1 GCA_903846025.1 uncultured beta proteobacterium
GAGGGTGCCTCGCGTTTCTTGCGTCGAGTATGGATGTACTCTAGTAGCCAAGCTAATGCTATTCGCGAATCCAGTGACGTTCTTTGCGCAAATCCGAATGTTGCTGAAAAAGTATTACGTCGCGAAGTGCACTCGATTCTCAAGCAAGCGAATTTTGACTATCAGCGTCGCCAGTACAACACGGTCGTATCCGCTGCCATGAAGATGCTTAATGCATTAGAGCCGGTGAAAATTGTTGAGGGGGGCGCTGTTGGAGCCCCAGTATTGCGTGAATGTTTAGGTATTTTATTAAGGGTGCTATACCCAGTAGTTCCTCATTTAACCCATGTACTTTGGCAACAGACGGGGTATGAATCATCTTTTGGCCCTATCTTAGATGCCCCTTGGCCAGCCGTTGATGAGTCTGCGCTTGTGCAAACAGAGTTAACTATCATGGTGCAAATCAATGGGAAATTGCGTGGTGAAATTCTAGTGCCCGCACAGGCTACCAAAGAGCAGATTGAGGTATTGGCTCTGCAAAGCGAAGCAGCACTCAAGGCTTTAAATGGTGGTTCACCCAAAAAAGTCATTGTGGTTCCTGGACGCTTAGTCAATATTGTGGCGTAGCCCCTTAACTTTTTAAATGAATTAAACATATGAACGCAAGCAAACAAAAGACTAAAAATAGTTTGAGTCCTTTGAGAGTCGATTCTCTGAGGAGGGCGATGTTGGGATTATTTGCATTGGCTCCCGTGAGTAGCTTAATTGCCTGTGGCTTTCGCTTACGCGGTATGGTCGATTTACCTTATAAGGTCATTGCCATTACAGGCAATCCATCCCCCCCTATGCGCGCGGATTTGCAAACAGCCATCTTGACGGGAAGTGATGTAAAGGTAGCGATTAATCCCAAGGACGCAGATCTCGTTTTGGAAATTACGAGTGATGTTACTGGCCGTGAAATTTTGGCCTATAACGCTACAGGTCAAATTTCCGCTTACCGTCTAAACATTCGAGTGGGTTTTAGGGCATATGATTTATCTGGTGCAGAAGTAATTCCAGATGCAGAAATTTATATGACACGGGACATGGACTTCTCCAATGCAACCGTCCTGTCCACTGATGTACAGCAACAACAATTTCTTACCTTAATGCGTAGAGATCTTGCTGTTCAAATTTTGCGTCGCGTGGCCGCTTCTGCAAAATCCTCGCAAACGAGAAGCTTTTAAAGAGGGATGATGAGTTCGCATGGTTAAAAGCGATACCTTTCAAGTCCACCTTAGGTCGCTGAATTCCCCGGCCTCCTTGAATCCTTTGTATGTTTTTAGTGGAGATGAGCCCCTCCTCATGATGGAGGCAATGGATCAGCTTCGCGCTACCGCTAAACAAATGGGCTATACCGATCGGGAAGTGCTGATGCAAGAGCGTGGCTTTGATTGGGGCGCGCTTTTAAATGCTGGTCAAACTATGTCCTTGTTTGGAGATAAGCGCTGGGTCGAATTACGTATTCCAACTGGTAAACCAGGGCGTGACGGTGCTGATGCACTAAAACAATTCTCTGCTCAAATTCAATCTCAGGCAGTGGGTGCAGAAGGGCCGGATACGATTGTGTGCATTGTTCTGCCAAGGCTTGATAGCAAGACTAAATCTTCTGGGTGGTTTAGCGCGCTAGATGAGGCTGGTATGGCCATTCAGCTCGACTCATTAGAGCGTACTCAATTGCCGCAATGGATAGCTGGGCGCCTTAAAAAGCAAGGACAAGAGGTTGAATCTGGATCGGAAGGTCAGCGTGCATTGAGTTTTATTGCAGATCAAGTGGAGGGCAACCTCATCGCAGCCCATCAAGAAATTCAA
>CAIMZP010000052.1 GCA_903846025.1 uncultured beta proteobacterium
CCAACTGGCATCACCATGAATTCTTGAATATCTAGGCTGTTGTTGGCATGCGCTCCACCATTGACAATATTCATCATCGGCACTGGCAATTGCATGCCTCCAGACCCACCAAAATAGCGATACAAAGGAAGGCCAGATTCTTCAGCTGCGGCTCTAGCAACAGCCATAGATACGGCCAAAGTGGCATTAGCACCCAAGCGAGCTTTGTTATGAGTGCCATCTAATTCGTTGAGAGTACGATCTAAAAAAGCCTGCTCCATAGCATCTAAGCCAAGAATGGATTCTGCAATTTCAATATTGATATTCTGGACGGCTTTAAGGACGCCCTTACCTAGGTAGCGGGCATTATCTCCATCACGCAATTCAATTGCTTCACGTGAACCAGTTGAGGCTCCCGATGGCACGGCCGCCCTACCCATCACACCAGACTCCAGCAATACATCACACTCGACCGTGGGGTTACCACGTGAATCCAGAATTTCCCTACCAATGATGTCGACAATGGCGCTCATGCACCTTCTCCTAAATAAAATTTAATTGGGTATTACTTAAAACTATCTTCTAAAAAAGAACCCGGCCTTTTCACGACTGCATCAATTGCTACTAAGGATTCAAGTAGTTCTTTCAGGCGATTAAGTGGAACAGCATTGGGACCATCCGATAAAGCTTTTGCAGGATCGGGATGGGTTTCCATAAAAAGACCGCTAATACCAACAGCTACAGCAGCGCGTGCTAATACTGGTATAAATTCGCGTTGCCCACCGCTTGAACTTCCTTGACCACCAGGTAATTGCACAGAATGGGTAGCATCAAATACTACCGGGGCCATAGTCTCACGCATGATAGCTAAGCTACGCATATCGGATACCAAATTGTTATAACCAAAAGAGGCGCCCCGTTCACATGCCATAAATTGATCGGCTAAATTGATTTCTGCAGCTGCAACACGTGCTTTTTCAATTACGTTCAGCATTTCATGGGGGGACAGAAACTGTCCTTTTTTGAAATTCACAGGTTTACCACTTTGGGCGCAAGCGCGAATGAAGTCTGTTTGTCGGCACAAAAAGGCAGGGGTTTGTAAAACATCGACCACTTTAGAAACGGCTTTAATTTCACTAATATCGTGGATATCGGTAAGCACTGGCACGCCTATTTCACGCTTTACTTTAGCTAAAATCTCAAGACCTCTTTCCATGCCCAAGCCACGGAAAGAGCTGCCAGAAGATCTATTTGCTTTATCAAATGAAGACTTATAAATAAAGGGAATGCCCAGTGAGGCAGTTATTTCTTTGAGCTCCCCAGCAATATCAAGAGCAGATTGCTCTGACTCGATAACGCAAGGTCCTGCAATCAGAAAGAAGCGATGCTGTAAACCAACATCAAAACCACAAAGCTTGAAAGTACTCATAATGTCCTCTTACGCTGCCTGCTTTGTGGAAACATCTTGGTGAATCAACGCAGCCTTTACGAAGGCAGAGAATAATGGGTGACCATCTCGTGGCGTGGAAGTGAACTCTGGGTGAAATTGAACACCAAAAAACCATGGGTGCATAGAGCTTGGAAGCTCCATCATTTCTGGCAGAGATTCATTAGGGGTCCTGGCTGAAATTATCATGCCACATTTTTCTAGCCGGGGCACATAGACATTGTTGACTTCGTAACGATGACGATGACGCTCATTCACTTCAGCACCATAAATTTCATGGGCTAAGGTGCCACTTTTAACCGGGCAACGCTGAGAACCCAAGCGCATTGTGCCGCCAAGATCAGAGTCATTCGTACGTATCTCAACACGCCCTTCCCTATCAAGCCATTCAGTAATCAGGGCAACCACCGGATGATCTGTTTCTGGGTCAAACTCAGTGCTATTGGCCTGACCAATATTGGCGACATGGCGAGCAAATTCAATTACTGCCAACTGCATGCCCAAACAGATTCCCAGATAAGGAATTTGATTTTCACGGGCATAGCGAATTGCTGCGATCTTGCCTTCAGTGCCACGCTTACCAAAGCCACCTGGAACTAAAATGGCATCAAGTGTTTTAAGGCAATCAATGCCATCTTTTTCGATCTGCTCAGAATCGATGTAATTAATATTTACACGAGTGTGGTTATGAATGCCTGCATGTCTCAAGGCCTCAATTAAGGATTTATATGACTCCGTCAATTCAACATACTTACCCACCATACCAATGGTGACTTCATGTTGAGGGTTAGCCATTTCATAAACTAAATGGGCCCATACAGATAGATCGGCTGGTTTGGCCTCAATTTGCAATTCACGACAAATAAGATCATCCATGCCTTGTGCATGTAGCATTTCTGGAATCTTATAAATAGTGTCTACATCCCAAACAGAAATAACAGCCTCTTCTCGCACATTTGAGAACAGAGAAATCTTGGCTCGCTCATCCTCTGGAATTGGGCGGTCAGCACGGCAGAGCAAAACTGTTGGCATGATGCCGATTTCACGTAACTTCTGAACTGAATGCTGGGTTGGCTTGGTTTTAAGCTCACCTGCACTAGTTAGGTAAGGCACCAAAGTCAGGTGAACAAACGCGCAATGATGTAATGGCAGGCGCAGGCTCATTTGACGTGCAGCCTCTAAAAAAGGCAATGATTCAATATCGCCTACAGTTCCGCCGATCTCGCATATGGCTACGTCGGCATGGCCGTCATGACTTGCCCTAGCGCCACGCTCTATAAAAGCCTGAATCTCATTGGTGATGTGTGGAATTACTTGAACTGTTTTGCCGAGATATTCACCGCGGCGCTCTTTACTGATGACAGATTCATAAATCTGTCCAGTAGTGAAGTTATTACTTTTACGCATTTTTGCCGAAACAAAACGCTCATAGTGGCCAAGATCAAGATCTGTTTCAGCGCCATCTTCAGTTACAAAAACTTCGCCATGTTGAAGCGGGCTCATGGTGCCTGGATCAACGTTGATATAGGGGTCTAATTTTAGGAGGGTGACTTTCAGGCCGCGGGATTCAAGAATCGCGGCAAGCGAGGCAGCTGCGATTCCTTTCCCTAA
>CAIMZP010000053.1 GCA_903846025.1 uncultured beta proteobacterium
CAAGTCCAACCAAGGGGGTTTTGTTTTGTGAGCAAGTACAGCACGCAATTTAAATTTCCTCAGCGTAAGTTTGACTTAATTAGGCTCAATACGTCATCAAAAAATAATTTGATGACACCAGCGCATCGACAGATACACCTCCAAAATGAGCTCATTGTGGTCTCGTCAGATTCACTATTTGCGAACTCGTCAAACTGCTGAGTTTTTTCTTGAGAATTTTATAAATATCTAAATCAAATTCAGCCTCTCCCTCGCTACTAAGTTCATCTAGTTCATCCTGGTTAATGGCTGAACCCAGATAGCACCAACGATCAATCACGTGCATTTGCTCGCCTTCGGCAATGGCAATTGGGCCCGCATAAGGCCAACTCTTCACTCTAAATGCATCTAAGGCCAACTGTAATCGTTGATTATGGGATGCCATGGTCTCTGAACCTAAGCAGGCGCCTTTGCATTGCTTGACTTGATAAGCGAAGCAGGGTTTTTTCAGCTCCCGTTTTTCCAATCCCAAGACCACTCCACACAATTGATTGCGCTTCGCGATTACAGTTAAACATTGCTGTGCTTCGCGTCTGCTATAAAACAGGCCATATAGATTCTCTTGCAGTCCTGGCAAAAGATCGCGATGCGTTACCAATACAGGAGTCAACACACCTTCTTCATTTTCTTGAAGCTGCCAGGCACACAAATCTTTCGAGCGTCGTAGCTTGATATTCATACTAGGCAAACGTTCTTTGATTAATTTGGATTCCAGCAGAAATGCCCCCAGTTCCCCGCTGGTTTGAATCCAATCAATATCCCGAATTTGCATGGAGAGCTTAATTTCTTTTCGGTCAGTCAAGTTATTTTGAAAATGACTCAGAACCCGAGCACGCATATCGATACTCTTACCAATATACAAAGGCATTTTATTTTCCGCATAAAAGATATATACCCCTGGACTGGCAGGTATTTGATTTATTAGGTCTTTATCGATATGCGTTGGTAGGCTTGCATTAGCAGTAACCTGATCCATTGCCATGCGCAGTTTTTCTACCCCAAATCGAGCTTCACAGACCTTCCAAAACTGCAGCAATAGATCTGCATCTCCCAAGGCTCGATGTCTAGAAGAGACCTTTAGATCGTGAACCTGAATTAAGGTATCGAGATTGTGGCGCTTCTGCTCAGGAAATAAATGTCTCGATAATTTGACGGTACAAAGTACTTTGGGTTTGAAATCGATGCCAATGCGCTTAAAAGAGGCCCTTAAAAATCCATAATCAAACCGTGCGTTGTGGGCAACAAACACCTTATTTTCCAGCTGGCGATATAACTCATGGGCTAATTCAGAAAAATCAGGCTGGCTCTCGACCATTTGGGGTGAAATGCCCGTAAGCCTCTGAATATTTTGCGGGATAAATATTTGTGGATTTAATAGACTTTCCCAAACTTCAACTTGATCTTGATGTAGAGTTTTAATACCAACTTCCGTAATCCGATCTCGATCATAGTGAGACCCAGTGGTCTCAATATCTACAAAGGCGAGCGTAGGAAATTCGATGGGAGTAGTTTTCATTGGCTACAGGATATCAAGCAATCGGCTTATTGGTATCG
>CAIMZP010000054.1 GCA_903846025.1 uncultured beta proteobacterium
AAACGACTGCATGCTGATGGCAGGGCGCCTCGCCGCAAGGTATTAACAGGGGCGAGCACCAAGGCGGTTGTATTTGCCCATTATTACGATGCTATGAGGCAAAAAATAGAGGTTTATGGAAGCACCTATTTTCCCCGCGCAAACGGGCATCCTTTATATGGCAGCCTCATTATTGTGGTGAGCGTGGATTCTCAGGGAAATATTGCCAATAATGCAATGGGTAAAGAGGGTCTGAGTATTGGTCGTAGCTCAGGCAACCCCGAGCTTGATCGCCAGGCCATTGCCATCGTAAGAGCGGCCGCACCATTTGGACCTTTCCCTGCGGAAATGCGTAATCAAATTGATATTCTTGATTGGATTTCTACTTTTGAGTTTGCCAGAGACGGTACTGATCTCCTTGAGTTACGTCACCCAGTAAATTAAAGAAATTCATTAAAGAATTTCGCTTATCCTCTATCTAACATGAGTCCAACTAATTCCGCTGACATGTATACCGATCCCAGTCTATTTCCGGGAGTGGATGTTTATGCTGTGGTTGGTAATCCCATCGGCCATAGTAAGTCTCCCGTCATTCACCAACGATTTGCTGAGCAGGCAAAACAAAAAATATATTACGGACGGATAAGGGCAGAGCTTGGGGGCTTTACAGCAGCAGCCAAATCCTTTTTTGCAGCAGGTGGTAAGGGTCTGAATGTTACTGTGCCGTTTAAGTTAGATGCGCAGGAGTATGCCGAAGTATTAACCCCCCGTGCGCAACTGGCAGGCGCTGTAAATACTTTGTATATTCATAACGGAAAAATCTTGGGTGACAATACGGATGGCGCGGGCTTGGTAAGAGATTTGCTGGCGCAAGGCATTCACATTCAGGGCGCACGTATTTTATTGTTAGGGGCGGGGGGTGCCGCTCGAGGAGTTATAGGTCCCTTACTTGAACAATGCCCAAAGCAGTTGATGATTGCTAATCGCTCCAGCGCTAAAGCAGGTGATCTAGTCAGGCTCTTTGAGGGGCTTGCTAAGACCCACGGTGTTGAGATGACATCACATAGCTTGATTACTCTGGAGGACCAAGAAAAAATACGCTCACCCTTTGAGTTAGTCATTAATGCCACGGCAGCCGGGCTTAGTGATGAGTCCCCCTTAAGCGCTCAGGCGGCCCATAATATCTTTAGTCCCAGCTCTTTCGCTTATGACATGGTCTACGGAAAAACTACCACCTTCATGCAGCAGGCTTTACAAAGAGGTGCCCGCGTCAGCGATGGTTTGGGCATGTTAGTTGAGCAAGCTGCCGATGCTTTTCTGATCTGGCGTGGGGCCGAGTTGAGTCAGGCTATTGACCCTCGCTTGGTTTTGGCCGAACTGCGTAGCTGAAGTATTTCATGCGCCAGCTTTGCTACTTTTTAAAGTGTTTGCTCGGTGGCTGCATTGCCATGCAAATTTATTTTGTTATTCAGATTGCCATGTGGACGGGTCTGGATCCCAGTAGTACTGCATTTCAAAGGGCGGAACGTTGGCGTTTATGTGGCTTGCATTGGTCATGCCACATTCAATCGTCCTGGGTTCCTTACAGCAACATTTCTGCAAATCTCAAGCGCGCTGTTTTGGTGAGCGAGGACGATATCTTTTTTCAGCATAACGGAGTGAGGATAGAGGATATGCAAAAAGCTTGGGCAAAAAATCAAGAACATAATCAATATGCAAGCGTAAAGTCCAAAATTGCTTTACGGGGAGGGTCAACGATTACCCAGCAGTTAGCAAAAAATCTTTTTTTATCTTCAGAGCAAAATTATTTACGCAAAGGCCAGGAACTCATCATTACTGGTTTACTGGAGGCATTTTTATCTAAGCAACGACTATTGGAGATTTATCTGAACTCGGTTGAGTGGGGTGAGGGGGTCTTTGGTATTGGCGCTGCTTCTGTGCATTATTACGGGGTCAGTCCTGCCTTTCTAAGTAGGGAGCAGGCAGCTGAGCTGGCTTCTGCTTTACCAGCGCCTAAATGTTTCGATAAGGCCAAATATTGCCGTAAAGCAAATATTCACTTTCCCACTCGCCAAGAATTTATTTTGGAAAATATGGATCGAATAGCTTTGGTGCCGGCTAAAAAGTAATTTATGTCAGGGCAGCGGCCCTGAGTGCATCGCGCGTGCTTTGAGCAATTGTTCTAGCCGCTTGTGCAAAATCGCTGCCTGAACTGGCGTACAAGATGGCTCTGGATGAGTTGATCATCATGCCGATACCTGGTTTATGAGCAATGCTTCCCGCATTTACTGTGGCATTAATATCTCCACCCTGAGCACCAATACCTGGGATCAATAGAGGCATATCACCCACGATAGCCCGCACCCTTGCAATTTCCTCTGGAAAGGTAGCGCCAACAACGAGACTAAGTTGCCCTGAACTATTCCATTTTTCTGCGGCAAGTCTTGCTACATGAAGGTAGAGGGGTGCGCCGTCTGGGGCAACATTGAGGAACTGTAAGTCAGAGCCACCAGGATTAGATGTGCGACATAAAACAATGACGCCTTTTCCAGAATGACGCAGGTAAGGCTCTACTGAATCAAAGCCCATATAGGGGTTGACGGTTACTGCGTCGGCACCATAACGCTCAAAAGCCTCTGAGGCATAGTGTTCCGCAGTGCTGCCAATATCACCCCGCTTGGAATCTAAGATTACGGGAATATGTGGGTATTTATCTTTGAGGTGCTTAATGAGCTTTTCCAGCTGAGGTTCTGCCCTTTGGGAGGCAAAGTAGGCAAATTGTGGCTTAAAGGAGCAGACTAAATCTGCTGTCGAATCGGCAATCTCTCGGCAGAACTCAAAAATTCCCTCGGGCTTACCTTGTAGTGACAGGGGCAAGCGCTTAGGATCCGGATCGAATCCCACGCACAACATACTGCCTTGGGAAGTCCATGCAGACTCGAGTTGTTGGGTAAAGGTATTGGATCTGGAGTTCATTGGGTTTGATCTTATTTTAGTGAAACTATCATCTTCGATAGGATAAACTAGCGCACATTCATTAGGAGTTCACCATGATCAACTTGTTCGTCCTGCAAAATGGCCGCCTCTCTCAAGAGCAAGTCGAAGATCGCAATGAATTGTTGCAATATTCAAACCCCATCTGGATCGACGTGGTTAATCCAGAAGAGGAAGAACTCATCTGGATTAAAGAGGCTTTTGGAGTCCTTCTCCCTGAATTGGATGATTTGGGTGACTTAGAGGCTTCTGCTCGCTATTTTGAGGCAGATGACGGCCATCTCCATATTCGCACTGATTTTCTATTGGATGAAGAAGAGACTTCTCGCAACGTCCGAGTTGCTTTTGTAATGACCAAGCAGGTTTTATTCTCGATTCATGACGAAGATTTGCCTGTATTCCGCTTGGTGCGCTTACGTGCGCGCTTGCGTCCAGGCTCAGTGAGTAACGCAAAAGACGTCTTACTTGACTTGTACTCCACTGATGCAGAGTACTCCGCAGATGCTCTGGAAGAGGTTTATGAAAATCTAGAGCGGGCTGGAAAGCGTGTTTTGCAAGATGAAATTACCGATACTGATGCAGAAGAAGTTCTCGAGACCATTGCTAAAGAAGAGGATACCAATGGACGTATTCGTCGCAATGTGATGGATACACGTCGGGCATTGTCTTTTTTAATGCGCAGTAAATTATTATCCGATGAGCAGCAAGAAGAGGCACGCCAGATTTTGCGAGACATTGATTCATTGGAGAATCACACGGCATTTTTATTTGACAAGATTAACTTCTTGATGGATGCGACAGTAGGTTTTATTAACTTGAACCAAAGTAAGATCATTAAGATCTTCTCGGTGGTATCGGTCGCCTTGATGCCGCCAACCTTGCTCGCCAGTATCTGGGGTATGAACTTTCGTTATATGCCTGAATTAGAGCAAAGCTGGGGTTACCCTGTTGCTATTATTTCAATGGTCATTTCAGCAATGATTCCATTATGGTACTTCCGCCACAAGGGATGGCTCAGTTCACGCTGAGATTAATTGGAGTAACTGAGATAAAGCGTAATGACACGCTTGCTCTCGAACTGCTTTTCTCTCACCCGCAAAATGCATCGTTTTAGTGGTGGTGACACAAGCAATGTCATTTGAGACTTGTTCTTTTATGGCCCATCCAAAACAAACGGTTCCAACGGGCTTTTCTAGTGAACCCCCTGAGGGCCCAGCTATTCCAGTAATTGAAATACCAAGATTGACGTGGGCATGAGCTTGAGCACCTTCTGCCATGGCTTTAGCGACTGATTCACTCACGGCGCCAAATGACTCAATCATTTGCGTAGGAACGCCTAGGCAATCTGTTTTAGCTTGATTGCTGTAAGTAATATATCCCCGTTCAAACCAATCGCTAGAGCCCGCGAGATCGGTGAGGGTTGCGCAAACTAAGCCACCAGTGCAGGATTCAGCTAGCGCGATAGTCCAGCCTCGATCAATCAAGGTGCTAGCAATTTTTTTTGCCAGATCAACACGAGAGCCTAAATGAGGGTTCATATAAATAGGTTGATGACTGTTCGTAAAAGGGCGATGGTAAACAGGGTGAAGAATGCTGCAGCCAGATCGTCAGCAATAATCCCAAAACCACGCCACAGAATTTGTCTTAGGCTCGAAGAAGAAGAGTCATTTCCGCCCTCTAAATGCTTGAAGTGTCGATCTATTAAGCCAATGGGGCCTGGCTTGACAGCATCAAAAAACCGAAAGAGTGCAAATGCCAACACTTGTAGCCAAAGATCTGCTGGCATGATCAAAACAAGAACAAGCCAAAAAGCCACAATTTCATCCCAAACTATTCCACCAAAATCTTTCTTACCCAATTCTTCACTAACATGACCGCAGATCCAGCAGCCCAATAGAATGCCGCCGCCAATCATCCAGAGAAAATCTTCAGTAGATAGAAAGTAATCTCCGAGCAAAAAAGTAGCCCATGCCCATAGCGTCCCCACTGTGCCTGGTGCAATTGGAGCAAGACCGCTCCCAAAGCCAAACGCAATGGTGCGACTAGCGCTGGCGAATACCCATTTAAAAGACGGTGTTGCTATTGGGGGGTGATTATTGTTTGCGTTCATGCAAAGTGGTCAAAAGATTTGAGAAGAGCTACCGTTTCATTTTCATCGTAACGCTTCCCATCGGAATTTATGAGGGTGATGGTGGCTTGTTGCCTTTGCATAGGCTTGATATTACCAATAAGCGTTAAAGGCAAATGGAGGTTTTTACTAATAGCTTGTATTGTTGCGTGCTGGCTCAGGGGTGCTGTAAAACAGAGTTCGTAATCATCTCCACCGGAGGCAGCAAATTGGTTTTGGATTTGAGGGTTTTGTTTAAGCAGAATTGCTGACTTTGGAATGTGGCCCAAAAAGATTTCCGCATCCTTTTTAGATTGCTCCAAGAGGTGCTTGAGGTCACCTAATAAGCCATCGGAAATATCCAATGCAGCGGTAGCAACCCCCCTTAAAGCAATTCCCAATTGAACTCTAGGGGTTGGTTGATGCATGCGAGATTGAATGGCTTCCAAATCGGAATCCACCAATGTGATTTCATGACGCAGTGCAGCAAGAGCAAGTCTGGCATCACCCACAGTGCCCGATACCCAAATCTCATCCCCGTCTAATGCCAGTGATCTTCTAATGGCTTTTCCTTTGGGAACACTGCCAATAGCAGTGATGCAAATATTCAGTGGACCAGCAGTTGTATCTCCTCCGATCAGGTGACAGGAATAAGCATTGGCAATGTCAAATAATCCTTTGGAAAAAGCCTTAAGCCACACTGGATCCGCTGCTGGCAGTGCAAGTGCGAGTGTGAAGCCTATAGGCTTAGCACCCATAGCAGCTAGGTCTGAGAGGTTGACTGCTAAGGCCTTATGTCCCAGCCACTCAGGGTTGGCATCTGCAAAAAAATGCCTGCCTTCAACCAACATATCGCTG
>CAIMZP010000055.1 GCA_903846025.1 uncultured beta proteobacterium
AAAAATTGATCCTTGTTTGTCATAAGCTACAACTAATATTTTTGAATCAATTCCAATCCGAGCTTTTGTTTTTGCCCATGCTTCTGGAGAGGGGAGGGGGTGGCGCCCATTTTGACCCGTTTTTTCACCCGATAAATCTTTCTCCAGGTCAATATAAATTGCTCCGGGAATATGACCTTCTTCGTATGCTTTTCTTCCGGCCTGAGGGTCTGCTAAATCAAAGCGGCAATCGCAGAGCAAAACATCTTCACCGCTATTAATGATTTCTTCTAACTGGTTTGCAGTAATGAGAGGAGTCATTCGGGCTTCCTATGTAAGGCGAGGTGAAATTAATTATGCGCTTTGTAGTCCATTGCGCGCCGGTACCACTCATGGAAATGTTGCATACCATCTTCCATAGGGCTTTGATAAGGACCTACTTCATTTATCCCGCGCGCCCATAAAGCTGCACGTCCAGCATCCATGCGCTCGCCAATCTCATCATCCTCAATGCAGGTTTCCATATAGGCCGCACGTTCGGCCTCAACAAATTCACGTTCAAATAAGGCTATTTCTTCAGGGTAGTAGAACTCAACAATATTGCGGGTTTTATTGGGGCCCAATGGATGCAGAGTAGAAACGCAAAGTACACCGGGGTACCACTCAACCATGACATTGGGATAGTAGGTCAACCAGATGGCCCCATGGCGAGGAGTTACGCCTTTAAATTGGCGTAATACGGCTTCATGCCAACGGCCATACACAGAAGTCCCCGGCTTTTCTAAATTTTTGTGGATGCCCACGGTTTGTACGCTATGCCAATCCCCGAATTCCCAACGCAAATCTTCACAAGAAACAAACTTGCCTAGTCCTGGGTGAAATGGAGCTACGTGATAATCCTCTAGATAGACCTCGATGAATGTCTTCCAGTTGTAGTTGCATTCGTGAACCTCAACATGGTCAAGTACATAGCCATCAAATTGAAGGTCTTCGGCCACGCCAAGCTTAGCTAGATCAGTGCGTACATCGCGTGGACCCTCAAACAAGAGGCCCTGCCAATTCTGCAAAGGGGACTTACCAAGGTGCAGACAAGGTTTATCTTCAAAATGGGGCGCGCCCAACAAATTACCGCCAAGATCGTAGGTCCAGCGATGGAGCGGGCAAACAATATTTTCTGTTTGACCAGAGCCGTTGAGCATAAGTGCTTGGCGATGTCGGCAAACGTTGGATAAAAGCTCAACACCATGGGGGTTGCGAACTAAGAGGCGCCCCTCATTTTCAGCGGCCAAGGTTCGATAGGCGCCAATCTCAGGCACCATAAGTTCATGGCCTACATAGCCAGGACCCTGCTTAAAAAGCAGTTCAATTTCACGCTGATAGAGCTCAACGTCAAAATATGCCGAAACCGGCAGTTGTAAGTTGGACGGCGCAAGTTTCTGCGCGGTAGCCAGATTAGTCATTCTCCCCACCCCCGAAAACGTCAGCCGAAGCTAAGCGGAATAACCAATCCAACCATCGACGGATCGATATTGGAAAGGAAGGTATGGATTATACCCATCCAGAGGTGATCTCGCTTTAATATATAAGGCTATATCTGTCTGCAATATAAGGAAAGTAAATTAATGCCAGCAAAAAAATCAGATGGTCATAAAACCGGTCTTGAGGTTCAAATAGACCCGAATTTGCGCTATGAGCAAGCTGTTAAGGAGCTTGAGCAGTTGATTTCAGACATGGAGTCTGGAAAATTTTCTCTAGAGGAGACGCTATTAGCCTACCAGCGAGGCGCAGCACTCTTAAAGCATTGCCAGGCCATGCTTGTTCAAGTTGAGCAGCAAGTTCGGGTATTTGAAGCTTAAGTAAAAAATCCATAGAGCCCTCATGCACATTGAATCTGAATTCCAGGGGTGGATTGACTCTCGCTCTGAGCGAACTGAGTTAATCTTAGACAGTCTTTTGGACTCCGTGCAAACCCATCCTGGGCGCCTGCACCAAGCAATGCGCTATGCCGCTCAAGGTGGCGGCAAGAGAATTCGCCCCTTATTGGTTTATGCTGCTGGAGAGCTTGGAGATTTGCCTGGTGATGTAAAAAAAGAGGCGTTAGATTCAGCTGCGCTGGCTATTGAGTGTATTCACGCTTATTCCCTAGTTCATGATGACTTGCCCTGCATGGATGATGATGACTTGCGCCGTGGTCGACCTACCGTGCATAAGGCATTTGATGAAGCAACTGCCTTGTTGGTGGGGGATGCCTTACAAACCCGCGCCTTTGAGGTTTTGGCGAATGCCCATTTCGATACTCGGATGCGTCTGTCAATGATCAGCGCATTAGCTGCCGCCTCGGGTTCACGGGGCATGGCGGGAGGGCAGGCAATTGATCTGGATAGTGTGGGCAAGAGATTGGATTTAGCTGGCCTCAAGCAAATGCACGCGATGAAGACGGGTGCTTTATTGTCTTGTGCGGTGGAGTTAGGCGGATTAGCTGCTCAACTACAGCCTGATCAAATGGAGCATCTTAAAGATTACTCAGTGGCTCTGGGTTTGGCATTTCAAATTGTGGATGACATCCTAGATGCGACGGCAGATAGTCAGACTTTGGGTAAAACTGCCGGTAAGGATGCTGCAAATCACAAGCCGACCTATGTGACCTTGATGGGTTTAGACTATGCTCAGACAGAAGCCAAAAAATTGCAAGAGATGGCTATTGTTAGCTTAGAAAGCTTTGGCAAAAAAGCGCAAGCCCTTAAAAATTTGGCGATTTTAGTCGTCAATAGAGGCAAATAAGTAAGGATTACTTTAGATTCGATGAGCTTAAATTCTATCAATACCCCCGCAGATTTAAAAAAGGTTCCACGCGAAGATCTTTCTGCTTTGGCAGACGAATTGCGTCAATTTATTTTAGGTTCAGTTTCCAAAACAGGTGGGCATTTATCCTCGAATTTAGGAACCGTAGAATTAACTATTGCATTACATTATGTTTTTGATACTCCCCGAGATCGCTTGGTCTGGGATGTGGGTCATCAAAGTTATCCCCATAAAATTTTGACAGGTCGTCGAGAGCAAATGGGTAGCTTGAGACAGCTAAATGGTTTATCGGGTTTCCCTCGTCGAGCTGAAAGTGAATACGATGCTTTTGGTACCGGCCACTCCTCCACCAGTATTTCTGCAGCAATGGGTATGGCGCGTGCATTTCAAACTAAAGGCGAAAAACATGTAGCAGTGGCAGTCATTGGAGATAGCGCAATGACTGGTGGCATGGCATTTGAGGCCATGAATAACGCTGGCGTCTATGATGACCTGCCTTTAGTTGTCATTTTGAATGACAACGATATGTCAATCTCATCTGCGGTCGGCGCATTAAATCGACATCTTGCTCGCTTGCTGAGTGGGAATATTTACACGGCAACAAAAAAGGGAATTGATAGTGTTTTATCGATTGCTCCACCATTGCGTGAATTTGCTAAACGCCTAGAAGATCATGCCAAAGGCATGGTTTCACCATCGACGATCTTTCAAGAGTTTGGTTTTAATTATTTTGGTCCTATTGACGGGCATGATTTAGATGCTTTGATTCCTATGTTGCAAAACGTCCGCCGCTTGGCACTTGAGGGGCGCGGGCCCCAGTTCTTGCATGTGGTGACGCGTAAGGGCCAGGGGTATGAGTTGGCTGAAGCTAATCCAGTTTTATATCATGGACCAGGCAAATTTAACCCTGAAGAGGGCGTCATAAAATCCACCACTCCCGCCAATAAAACATTTACTCAGGTATTTGGCGAGTGGCTCTGCGATATGGCGCATGCAGACCCTTTGTTAATTGGCATTACGCCGGCAATGAGCGAAGGCTCAGGTTTAGTTGAATTTGAAAAAAACTTTCCGAAGCGGTATTACGATGTTGGCATTGCTGAGCAGCATGCAGTAACTTTTGCTGCAGGTATGGCGTGTGAAGGTATGAAGCCTGTAGTTGCCATTTATTCTACTTTTTTGCAACGAGCCTACGATCAGCTCATTCATGATGTAGCTATACAAGATCTGCCAGTAATGTTTGCCTTAGATCGTGCAGGTTTAGTCGGCGCCGATGGTGCAACTCATGCTGGCGCCTATGATATTGCCTTCTTGCGGTGTATACCGAATATGCTGGTCCTAACGCCTGCAGACGAAGCTGAATGTCGCGAACTATTGACAACTGCCTTCCGTCAACCTCATCCGAGTGCGGTCCGCTATCCTAGGGGTGCTGGAGTTGGCACCATTCCCTCTAAAGAGTTACGCGCCCTGCCATTGGGCAAGGGAGAGATTCGTCGAAGATCAAGCGCTCCAGTCGGGAATCGTATTGCCATCCTGGCGTTTGGTACATTACTTTATCCTGCGCTTGAGGTTGCCGAGGGCATTAATGCAACCGTAGTTAATATGCGCTTTGTAAAGCCTCTGGATGTCGATCTACTGAGATCTTTGGCGCAAGATCACGATTATTTTGTCACTATCGAAGATGGTGTTATCCAGGGTGGTGCTGGCAGCGCCTGTTTGGAAGCGTTTGCGGCGATGGGCGTCTGTAAACCCCTTTTGCAATTGGGTTTACCGGATGAGTTTGTTGAGCATGGGGATTACAAGCTCCTGATGCGCGATTGTGGATTGGATTACGCGGGAATTTCAAAGTCTATTGCACAACGTTTTCCCATGTTGATCACCCCTATTCCTGTGGTGATGGGCAAATAAGTCATTTATGGCTGAAAATAGAACCATGAACGATACCAATACATCTTTTCTCAAACTTGAGACTCTGCCTGATGCTCAATCAGGGCATGATGAACGGGCCTTACCAATTGAACGAGTTGGCATTCGAGGTTTACGTTACCCCTTAAAAATCCGTACTAAAGCCGGAATCTTTCCAGCGGTAGGAAATTTTGAGATGGATGTAGCGTTGCCAGCCCATGTCAAAGGAACGCATATGTCGCGTTTTATCGCCCTTTTGCAAAAGCAGGAAGAGGCAATTGATAGTGCAACGGTTGTAAATATGGCACGCGAAATGCTGCCCTTACTTAATGCAGATGAAGGCCGTATTCAATTTACTTACACGCATTTCGTAAAAAAAGCAGCGCCAGTTTCTAAAGTCGAAAGCTTGATGGATTACGAAGTGACTTGGATGGCCAAAGCAAAACAGAACGTAGAAGGTTCAATTGATGTTGAATTGAGTTTACGCACGCTGGTTCCAGTAATGAGCTTATGCCCTTGTTCAAAAGAAATTTCTGAGTATGGCGCCCATAATCAACGATCGCATATCACGATGTCGGTTGTGCTTGATCCAAAAACTAAAATGACTGTCGAGGATTTGGTTGCCGCTGCCGAGAGTCAGGCTTCGAGCGAATTGTGGGGCCTTCTTAAGCGCCCTGATGAGAAGTGGGTTACTGAGCATGCCTACGATAACCCTAAGTTTGTAGAGGACTTGGTGCGTGATGTAGCCGGGCAACTTAAGCAGGATCAACGCATCCTATCCCTTGTGGTAGAGGCTGAAAACTTCGAATCTATTCACAATCACAGTGCATTTGCCAAAATCAGTCTGACAAAATGAGTATTTGTTATTAGGGTAGCAACAAACTTTTAACTCAGATTGTTGCTTGCCAAATCCCAGCGGGGTTTGATGTCAAATGCTCCGGACTTACTCGAGCCATTGTTATTGGCAAGCATGCGGAGCGCACCAGCAAAAGCAATCATAACGCCGTTATCGGTGCACAAATCAACCGGCGGGTAATGCACTTCAAAACCCTTTTTCTTGGATGATAAATTCAGTGCTTCACGCAATTGCAAGTTAGCTCCAACACCCCCAGCAAGTACTAGGTGTTTGCAATGAGTTTGTTGGAGTGCTTTCTCGGACTTGCTAACAAGTACTGCAACTAAAGAATCTACAAAAGATCTGGCGAGATCTGCATGAAATTGCGCAATCTCGTTGTCCCCTGAAATTCCAGCCGCCTCATATTTTTTTACTTGATTTAAAACAGCTGTTTTTAATCCTGAAAAAGAAAAATCCAGATCACCAGAATGAAGCATGGGTTTTGGTAGATCAAAACGGCCAACTTGACCCTTGTGCGCCAATCTTGAGATTGCTGCCCCACCTGGATAATCCAATCCCAATAGTTTGGCAGTTTTGTCAAAAGCCTCACCAGCTGCATCATCCAAGGTCTCGCCGAGCAACGTATATCGACCGATGCCACTGACCAGCATTAATTGGGTATGACCTCCAGAAACCAAGAGGGCAATAAAGGGAAATTGAGGTACGGAAGAGCCCAAAAGCGGTGAAAGTAGGTGCCCCTCAAGGTGGTGAATGCCAATTGAAGGTAAATTCAGGCCTTGGGCAAGAGACTTAGCAAATGCACTGCCAACCAATAGGGCGCCTGCTAATCCCGGACCTTGTGTGAAGGCAATGGCCTCTATATTCTTTAATTGGAGCGAGGCCTGATACAAAGTCTCGTCTAGCAGGGGTAAAACCCGCCGTATATGGTCTCTGGAGGCTAGTTCAGGGACGACCCCCCCATAATCACGGTGCATTGCAATCTGGGAATGGAGGGCCTGCCCTAAGATGCCCTGAGAAGCGGGGCGGTTGTTTTCCCAAGCGGAGGTGTCGTATAAGGCCACCCCGGTCTCGTCACAAGAAGTTTCTATTCCTAAAACAATCATTTTTTAGTTTGCCGTGCTAGAATCGCTATTCAGTTAATTTTTCGATATTTTTCGAGCATATACGAGTTAAACAAGTATGACTACAGTCCGCCTCCGCGAAAACGAACCATTTGAAGTGGCATTGCGTCGTTTCAAGCGCACCATTGAAAAAAATGGCCTATTAACAGACTTGCGTGCCCGCGAGTTTTATGAGAAGCCAACGGCTGAGCGTAAGCGCAAAAAGGCAGCAGCTGCTAAACGTCATTACAAGCGTATTCGCAGTCAAATGTTGCCTAAGAAGCTCTATTAATAGAATTTAAAACTCTCCTCACCGAGAGGCATTGAAACCCGCTGACGGTGAAACGTAGCGGGTTTTTGCTTTTTAATCAGCCAATAGATAAGGAAATCAATATGAGCCTTAAAGACCAAATTATCGAAGATATGAAAAATGCCATGCGTGCAAAAGAAGTTATGCGCTTGGGTGCCATTCGCCTTTTATTATCTGCCATTAAGCAACGAGAGGTGGACGAGCGGGTGGTAGTAGATGATGCTGGTGTAGTAGCTATTGTTGAGAAGCTCATTAAGCAACGTAAAGATTCAATCTCTCAGTTTGAAAAAGCTGGACGCGATGATTTGGTGGCCATTGAAGCTGGTGAAGTGGAAATATTACTCGCCTATTTACCCACTCAATTATCGGATGCTGAGGTCGAGGCTGCAGTTGCAGCTACAGTGGTGGCTGTAGGGGCTACTGGTCCTCAAGATATGGGCAAAGTAATTGGTGCCCTCAAGATTCAGTTGGCTGGGAAAGCAGATATGGGCAAAGTATCTAGCTTGGTGAAAGCAGCCCTGGCTCAGTAAGCTAAAAAATCAGTCATAAAATACTCTGATTGATAGCTGATACTGGTTACTTATGGCTCTGATTCCTCAATCCTTTATTGCTGACCTCCTTAATCGGATCGACATTGTTGATGTGGTCGGGCAACATGTTAAGTTAAAAAAAGCCGGTGCAAACTATCAGGGTTTGTGCCCTTTTCATTCCGAGAAATCGCCTTCATTTTCAGTCTCACCAACTAAGCAGTTCTACCACTGCTTTGGTTGTGGGGCGCATGGATCTGCCATTAGTTTTGCGATGGAATATTCGGGATTGGGTTATGTCGATGCGATCGAAGATTTGGCGCGGTCCGCTGGCCTAGATGTGCCACGCGAGGAACGCACTGCAAACGATATCGCTCGGCAACAACAAACAATGGCGCTCAGTGAAGTCATGAGCTCGGCGGCAGATTGGTATCGCCAGCAATTAAAAGTCGCCACCCGTGCAGTGGATTATCTTAAGGGTCGCGGCTTAACTGGCGAAATTGCAAAGCGTTATGGCTTGGGATATGCACCCGATGGCTGGCAAGGTTTAGAGGTCGTTTTTGGTAGCTATGCCAATGATGAGGTTGCCAAAACACTATTAGAGGGTGGCCTGCTCGTTCAGAGTGAGCAAAATGAGACCAATCAAACTACTAGGCGTTACGATCGCTTTCGTGACCGCATCATGTTTCCTATTCGCAACCCCAAGGGGCAAGTGATTGGTTTTGGTGGTCGGATTTTGGATCAAGGGGAGCCAAAGTATTTGAATTCTCCAGAGACGCCACTTTTCTCCAAGGGTAATACGCTATACGGGTTATTCGAGGCAAGACAAGCCATTCGCGCACAAGAATATGTATTGGTATGCGAAGGTTATATGGACGTTGTAGCTCTCGCGCAGCTGGGATTTCCTAACGCTGTTGCTACTCTAGGGACTGCTTGTACAGCCAATCATGTACGCATGTTATTACGTCAAACTGACCGCATTGTTTTTTCATTTGATGGTGATTCCGCCGGTCAACGTGCTGCACAACGAGCCTTAGAGGCTTGCTTGCCGCTAATGTCTGATGATAAAGAAATTCGTTTTTTATTTTTACCGACCGAACACGATCCCGATAGTTATGTGCGCACCTATGGAGCGGCTGCTTTTGAAAAAGTTATTAAAGAGGCTACGTCACTTTCAAGTTTCTTTTTTAAGATTGTGAGTCAAGGGCATGAGCTAAGTACACCTGAAGGCAGAGCGCAAACTCATCATGCAGCAAAGCCTTTATTGCTATCGATGCCTCCGATCGCACTACGTACCCAAATTTTGCGTGAGCTGGCGATTCGGACGAACTCAACTCCAGCCGAACTAGAGTCCTTTTGTGGCCTTACTATCGTCCCTGCTGCCATTCCACAAGGCTCTTATGCGGCTAGTCCTCAACGCGTGACAGGTTTTAATCAAAACAACAGCGGTAATAGGGCGCAGGGAACCCCTTGGCAGGCATCCAAAGGTTCGGCTAGAAGAGTGGCAACCCTGAATATTCCTCCGCCACAGGCTCCCACAGATTTGGCTGAGCAGATGCTGCGAGTTTTAATTCAGTTTCCACACTTGGGCAAAGCCCTAGACGTCAATAAACGGACCCTAGCTTTGAGGGCCTCTGAGTTGCGCTCAAGTAAAGCATTTGAGCTGATGAAAGATTTACTGGCCCAATGTGATTTGGTGGAGTTGATTCCTGGTGAAGGTGGTAAAGCTTCTACTGTAGGTGCTGGATCGTTCGCACTTTTCCAAGATCAACTCTCTCGTAGCGAGCTTGCTCCTGTGTATGAGGTTTTAAGGAAGCGAGTTATGGGCTCGGATTTGGATCTTGAGGGGGCGGCAGCAGATTTGGATGGCGCCTTCAAAAAGTTGGAATTAACTAGCCTCAAGCAAGAGATGACAGAGATTGCTCAAAAGATTGCGGGTAGCGCAGCAACTGAGCAGGATCGAGCGCGGTATCGTGAGCTTGGTGAAAGATTAAAGTTTACGTAAAAATTTTCTAAATTTGCTCTAGAAAAATCGCGATTTTGCCCCCCAATACTAACCATGGTTAGAGTAAAAAAGTCATAATCGACTATAATCCTGTATTCCCAGAAAAAAACCGATTTAATTCAGTCACTTGCGCTTTATTTTGAAGAAATTTTGGGCAAGTGGAAAACGTGGCTGTGTTTAATCAGTCGATATCAATAAACAGTAATGTGAGTAAGTGCCAATACATGCCAAATATCAAGAAAAAACCTGCAAAACCAGCCACCAAAGCTAAGGCCCCAATTAAGCCTGTCAAGCCAGCCGCTAAAGCCCCTTCAAAACCCGTTAGCAAAGCAAAGGTTCCAGCTAAACCAGTGGCAAAAGCGCCCGTTAAAAAAGCGCCCGCTAAGCCAGTAGCAAAAGCGCCCGCTAAGCCAGTAGCAAAAGCGCTCGCTAAACCAGTAGCAAAAGCGCCTGCTAAACCTGTGAACAAAGCTAAAAGCTCGGCTAAGCCAGCACCCGTTAAAAAAGCACCCGCCAAGACAGTAGCTAAAGTCGTAGTAAAAGCTCCAATCAAGACCCCAATTAAAACAGTTACCAAGATAGTGTCTAAGACTGTGCCTAAGGTGTTGGCAAAGGTAGTGGCTAAGGCAACCAAGCCTGAAATAAAGGCAGAAGTACCTAAAAAAGGCAAGACTGCGCCAGCCCTTAAAACGGAAGAAGTAAAAGAAATAAAGGGTAAAAAAGCCAAAGTGGCTGAGGTAGAGCTAGACCGGACCGCCGAAGATAAAAAAGTTCGTAAGACCAAGGCTAAATCGGATGCTCCTGAAGAGGGTGCAGAGCCAGTGCTAACTGATCGTCAAAAGGCGCGTGAGCGTAAAGCAAAAGAAAAGGCACTCTTAAAAGAATTTGAAGCTCAAAAACTGGGTTCTGAAGAGCAGCAAGAGTTGCGCCGTACTCGCTTAAAGACCCTGATCAAGATGGGTAAGTCAAAGGGTTATTTAACTCATGGCGAAATTAATGACGTGATGTCTGACGAGTTGTCCGATGCGGATGCATTGGAAACCCTGATTGGTTTGTTAAATGACATCAACATTACGGTTTACGAACAAGCTCCTGATGCTGAAACACTGTTATTAAATGAGAATGCCTCCGCTGGAACGACAGAGGAAGAGGCTGAAGAAGAGGCAGAAGCCGCTCTTTCAACAGTAGATTCAGAATTTGGGCGAACAACTGATCCAGTGCGTATGTATATGCGTGAGATGGGTACTGTTGATCTCTTGACTCGCGAAGGCGAGATCGTGATTGCAAAGAAAATTGAAGCAGGTCTTAAAGAGATGGTGATGGCTTTAGCCGCTTGCCCCGTCACTATTAGTGAGATTGTTGGAAATGCTGACAAGATTGCTAGTGGTGAAATGGAGATTGATCAATTCGTTGATGGCTTGGTGGACCCCAATGCGGAAGATATTAAGTTGGGACCTGAAGAGCCAGAAGTTGACCCAGATGCTGAAGAGGGTGAAGATGCAGGTGAAGATGAGGGTGGAGGTGGTGGTGCAGCTACAGCTAATGCCAAACAACTCGAAGAGTTAAAGCAGATTTCTCTTGAGAAGTTTGCAATTATCCGCACCCAAGCTGAAAAAATGCGTCGTGCATTTGATAAAGAGGGCTATAACTGCCCAGCTTATATCAAGGCGCAAGAAGCTATTCGCAATGAATTATTGGGCTTCCGCCTGACAGCGAAAAGTGTTGAGAAGTTATGTGACACGATGCGCTCCCAAGTAGATCAAGTATGGAAACTCGAACGTGGCATAGTGAGTTTGTTAGTAGATAAAGTCGGCGTTAATCGCGGCGAAGTCATTAAAGACTTCCCTAAGATGGCTATGAATTTAGAGTGGGTCAATAAACTACTAAAAGAGAACAAGCCCTATACCGCTCTTTTACAGCGTAATGTGCCTGCAGTTCAAGAGCTTCAGCAAAAATTAATCGATATACAGACTCGTGTTGTTTTGCCACTTCCAGAATTAAAAGAAGTGAACAAGCGCATGGCTGCGGGTGAAAAACGCGCCCGTGAAGCGAAGCGTGAAATGACAGTAGCCAATCTTCGTTTGGTAATCTCTATCGCGAAAAAATATACCAATCGCGGCTTGCAGTTCTTAGATTTGATTCAAGAGGGTAATATTGGTTTAATGAAGGCGGTAGATAAGTTTGAATACCGCCGTGGTTATAAGTTTTC
>CAIMZP010000056.1 GCA_903846025.1 uncultured beta proteobacterium
ATAACCACCCATATCTACCGTGGCATCTAAATTGAGTTGCCCACCATTTGTGCTTCTTACGTTTAGGCCACCAATTTGTGAGAGTACATCAGGAATATTGCTAGAGGTAGAGCTTGCAATTTCTTCCCGTGTAATAACTTTTACATTAGCCGGAACCTCATTAAGGTTTTCTTCAAAACGCGATCCAGAAACGATGACGGTTGTCTGATTGTTTTGTGCAAATGCGGGAAACGAATTTAGTGCGATAACTGCACCGAACAATAGGACGCATAACTGCTTGTTGCTGAACTGCTGATTCATGATGAACTTTCTGCCTTCGTATCACCTAGCTCACTTCCCCGTAAGCTGGGTTGAACAGAATTTCACTTTAGAGAGTTCAGACGTCAATGGGCTACCGTGACCAAGACGGCCAAGGACACTTCATCGGCGCGCGAAGTTCCCCGTCCGCAAAATTCCACCTGTCATGGCCGGTATCCGGGCTGTAAATCTCAGAATCTGGCCTTCCCATGCGATTGACGCGCACAGTGGCTTTGTCAGATTCCTGACAGCCATAATCAAAAATTACGGCTGCATTTACTTACCGTTGCGGGGGCAGCACACGTTTAGTGTTTCCCGTTTAACTCTATTGCACTGCAATAAAGCACCACGACTCACAGATTCTAACTTAGTCCCACAGACCCAAAGACTGATTTAGATCAAGAAAACACCTACAATAGAGGGATTGGAGTTAAGGATTTATGACCGTATTAGATAAGCATCCAGAAAAAAACCTGATTCGTTTGCAGCTTAGCCAAAATGCCGTGCTAAAAAGCTTAGATCCAGAGGTGTTGGCTGAATTAGAGCGTGATTTAGAGATCTCAGAGCTGAAAAAATCAGACATCTTGCTCCATCAGGGCGATCATCAGATGGAGCAGTACTTCGTCTTAGATGGCATCTTAAAGCGCATTGTTTCTAGCGCAGATGCAAAAGAGATGATTTTGCGTTTTGCCATCGAAAAAGATATTGAAACGAGCTATGCAGCGTGGCGTTTAAAGACTGCTGCCCCCTACAGCATTGCCTGCGTGACCAAGGCGCGCGTGGCAAGAATGCCTATGAAGAAATGGGCTGAATTTCTAGAAGAGCATAAGCCCCTTAAAGAAAGTTTTGAGTTTGAAGTGATGCGCTTAATGAGTGAAATCATGGCCCATACAATTACTTTACATATGCTTGACGCCCCAGGTAGGGTGGAGCGATTCCTGCGCAAATATGAAGATTTATTTGCGCTTCTCCCTAAAAAGGAGTTAGCCGCTTATCTCAATCTTTCTCCTGAGACCCTAAGCCGCCTTAAAACTAAGCACAAAGAGCTTTTTGTCTAGATCAAAACCCTTGTCTGCATGAGATTTCGAGGGAAATTGACCAAAATCAATGTTGAATTAGCGCGCTGAGGGCTAAGATTCAATTCAGCCTAAACGGGGGTGCTTACTTGCCTACCCGTGGTAACACTAATAACTTAATTGGAGACGGTTAGCGCAAGCTAGATTACATCAAATACTATTTATATTCATACGATGTAATTAACCTAAGAATTCTATGACAACAGACAATCAAAACGTAGCAGTAACCGATGGCTTTCACCTCGTCATTGATGCATTGAAGGCAAATGATCTCAATACTATTTTTGGACTAGTTGGTATTCCGATTACAGACTTATGTCGTTTGGCGCAAGCTGAGGGGATTCGATTCATTGGTTTTCGTCATGAGCAACATGCTGGTAATGCTGCGGCGATTGCTGGTTACATGACGCAACAGCCCGGTATCTGCATGACTGTTTCTGCTCCTGGCTTTTTAAATGGTTTAACAGCGCTTGCTAATGCAACCGTAAATTGTTTCCCAATGATTTTGATTAGCGGCTCTAGTGAGCGCGAAATCGTTGACTTACAGCAAGGCGACTACGAAGAGATGGATCAGCTCAATGCAGCTAAACCATACTGTAAAGCTGCGTACCGCATTAACCACATTGAAGATATCGGCATTGGCTTTGCTCGTGCCATTCGTGCGGCAGTGTCAGGTCGTCCAGGTGGCGTTTATTTAGACTTACCCGCACAGTTGCTCAGTCAAACAATGCCTGTTGAAGAAGCTAAGAAGTCCATCTTCAAGGTCATTGATCCAGTTCCACGCCAAATTCCAGCGGCTGATGCGGTCGAGCGTGCACTTAATGTCTTGAAGGGCGCTAAGCGTCCATTGATCCTTTTGGGCAAAGGCGCTGCATATGCTCAAGCCGATACTGATATTCGTGCCTTGGTTGAAAAATCAGGCATTCCTTACTTGCCAATGTCGATGGCTAAAGGCTTGTTGCCAGATAACCATCCGCAATCTGCCTCTGCAGCTCGCTCTTATGTGTTGGCTGAAGCTGATGCTGTGCTCTTGGTTGGCGCCCGCTTGAATTGGTTGTTAGCGCACGGTAAAGGCAAAACTTGGGGTAAAGAGCCTAAGAAATTTATTCAGATTGACATTCAGGCAAATGAAATTGATAGCAATGTACAAATTGATGCCCCACTAATTGGTGATATTGGGTCTTGCGTTGGTGAGCTCATCAAAGGCCTTGCAGGCGTTCCTAAGCCAAGCGCTGAATGGATTAACGCTATTACTGAGAAGAAGGATAAGAACTTAGCAAAGATGGCTGAGACTTTAGCCAAAGAAGCTTCACCAATGAACTTCCATGGCGCCTTGCGCGTTATTCGTGATGTGATCAAGAAAAACCCAGATGTGAACTTGGTAAATGAAGGTGCGAATACACTTGATTTTTGCCGTGCGATCGTAGATATGTATAAGCCACGCAAACGCTTTGACTCCGGCACATGGGGAATCATGGGTATTGGTATGGGTTATGCGATCGGCGCATCCGTCACTAGTGGCCTACCAACCATAGCAGTTGAAGGTGACAGCGCATTTGGTTTTAGTGGCATGGAACTTGAAACAATTTGCCGTTATAACTTACCAATTACCACTGTAGTTTTCAATAACAATGGCGTGTATCGTGGTACCGATGTGAATCCAACGGGCGGCGCTGATGTGGCTCCAACAGTATTTGTTAAAAATGCGCGTTACGACAAAATGATTGAGGCGTTTGGTGGCGTTGGTTACTACGTCACAACACCGGCTGAATTAGAAGTGGCGCTAACACAAGCTCTTGCGGAAGGTAAACCAGCGCTCATCAATGCAGTCATTGATGAGACCGCGGGAACTGAGAGTGGACGTTTAACAAACTTAAACCCATCCACAGCTAAAAAATAATTTTTCAAAACCAGATAAGTAATTTCAAGGAGAAGCAAGATGACTAAACCATTAGAAGGCATTCGAATTATCGATTTCACACACGTGCAAGCGGGACCTGCATGTACTCAGTTATTGGCTTGGTATGGCGCAGATGTGATCAAGGTTGAGCGTCCAGGTTCAGGTGACGTTACTCGTAGTCAGTTGCGCGATATTCCAGGTGTAGATGCTTTGTACTTCACAATGCTAAACGGCAATAAGCGTTCCTTGACTCTCGATACTAAAACTCAAGAAGGTAAAGAAGTTTTAGAGAAAATGATTAAGAATTCTGACGTCATGGTGGAAAACTTTGGACCAGGCGCCTTAGATCGCATGGGCTTTAGCTGGGCACGTATTCAAGAATTAAATCCAAAAATGATTATGGCTTCTGTAAAGGGCTTTAGTGATGGCCATTCATACGAAGACCTAAAAGTGTACGAGAACGTTGCTCAATGTGCTGGCGGTGCTGCTTCCACAACTGGTTTCTGGGATGGTCCTCCAACTGTTTCTTCTGCTGCCCTAGGTGATTCAAATACAGGTATGCATTTGGCCATTGGTATTTTGACTGCATTAATGCAGCGTCAAAAAACTGGTAAAGGTCAAAAAGTATCTTGCTCAATGCAAGATGCCGTATTGAATCTCTGCCGCGTGAAATTACGCGATCAACAGCGCTTGGATAAAATCGGTTACCTCGAAGAGTATCCACAATACCCACACGGTACATTTAGTGATGTAGTACCTCGTGGTGGTAATGCTGGTGGTGGCGGTCAGCCAGGCTGGGTTTTGAAGTGTAAAGGCTGGGAAACAGATCCTAATGCGTATATCTATTTCACTATCCAAGGTCACGCTTGGGAGCCAATTACCAAAGCTATTGGTAAGCCAGAGTGGGCAACTGATCCAGCTTATATGACTGCAGAAGCTCGTCAAGATAAGATTTTTGATATCTTCGCAACGATTGAAGAGTGGCTCAAAGACAAGACTAAATACGAAGCTGTGGACATTCTCCGCAAGTTCGATATTCCTTGTGCGCCTGTATTGTCAATGAAAGAATTGGCAAACTCACCAGACTTACGTAAGAGTGGTTCGATCGTTGAAGTTGACCACAAAGCTCGCGGCAAATATTTGACAATCGGTAGCCCAATCAAATTCTCGGATTTGGAAGTGGAAGTTGGTCCATCACCATTATTGGGTGAGCATACTGATGAAGTATTGGCTGATCTAGGTTATGGCAAAGAAGAAATTGCTAAATTACATGAAGCAAAAGCGGTTTAATAAAAAAAGTATTTATTTGCTTTAGTTCTTCAGGCGCTCCTTGTGAGCGCCTTTTTTTATTTCACCAGGCCTTATTAAACTCTATAGACTACCTATATGAAAACTACTATCGATCTTAATCATCTTATCGACTGCGTTGGCGATGCCATTGTTGTTGCGGATGCTAACGAAAAAATTGTGCTGTGGAATGCGGCTGCTACTCGAATTTTTGGCTATACCGAAGAGGAGGCCTTAGAAAATACCCTGGATCTGATTGTTCCTGAGCGTCAACGTCCAAGGCATAACGAAGGTTACGCGAAATCTATGGCAACGGGAACCACTCGTTATGGATCTTCTTTGCTTAAGGTCCCAGCTAAACATAAAGACGGGCGAATTCTCTCTATTGCATTTACCGTTGGGATGCTTTTTGATGAAAATCATCAGGCTACTGGGGTTGCTGCAGTAATTCGGGATGAAACCGAGCGCTTCGCAGAAGAGCGCGCTTTGAAAAAACAACTGTCAGACCTTCAATCCCTGCAGCCCTGAGCTGATATGGAACTTATCTAGATTTATATCCCCACATGCCCAAAATTTGGGCATGTGTAATCTATCGCGATCCCTCGCTGGTAAAATTGGACCAATTTAAAAATTTCAATTTTATTAGGACTTAAATCATGGCAAAAGCATTAGAGGGGGTCAAAATCCTCGACTTCACGCACGTTCAATCTGGGCCAACTTGTACTCAGTTGCTCGCCTGGTTTGGGGCAGATGTCATTAAGGTGGAAAAGTCGGGTGAAGGCGATGCTACTCGGGGTCAGTTGCGTGATATTCCCGATGCGGATAGCTTATATTTCACAATGCTTAACCATAACAAGCGCTCCATTACGGTCAATACAAAAACCCAAAAAGGGAAAGAAATACTTGAGCGTTTGATAAAAGAGTGCGATGTCTTGGTGGAAAACTTTGCGCCAGGAGCTTTAGATCGTATGGGATTTTCTTGGGAGCGGATTCAAGAACTTAATCCTATGATGATCATGGCCTCCGTTAAGGGTTTTGGTCCCGGTCCTTATGAAGACTGTAAGGTATATGAGAACGTAGCGCAATGCGCTGGCGGCTCAGCATCTACAACTGGGTTTGATGATGGCCCTCCCATGGTTACTGGTGCGCAAATTGGCGATAGCGGGACGGGCTTACATTTGGCTTTAGGAATTGTGACTGCCCTATATCAGCGCACCCATTCTGGTCGCGGTCAAAAAGTATTGGCAGCGATGCAAGACTCTGTGCTCAATCTCTGTCGCGTGAAGCTACGGGATCAACAACGTCTAGAGCGTAACAGCACTCTCAAAGAATATCCCCAGTACCCTAATGGTGAGTTTGGAGACTCTGTACCTCGTGCAGGCAATGCCTCTGGTGGCGGTCAACCCGGTTGGATTTTGAAATGCAAAGGCTGGGAAACTGATCCGAATTCGTATATTTATGTTGTTGTGCAAGCCCCTGTTTGGGAGGCTGTTTGCAAGGTGATTGGTAAAGAGGAGTGGATTACCGACCATGAATATGCCACTCCTCTGGCGCGCCTACCGCGACTGATGTCTATCTTTGCTGAAATCGAAAAGTGGACGATGACGCTGAGTAAATTTGAAGTGATGGATATCTTAAATAAATACGATGTTCCTTGTGGCCCCATCCTTTCCATGAAAGAGCTTTCACAAGAGCAATCACTGCGCGATACAGGCACGATTGTTGAGGTAGATCATCCCACGCGCGGAAAGTATTTAACGGTTGGAAATCCAATCAAGATGTCCGATAGCGAGACAGTAGTCACTCGTTCACCATTGCTGGGTGAGCATACTGATGAGATTCTGAGTGAACTAGGCTTTAGCACTGATGAATTAATTTCTCTGCGTCACGATAAGGTTATTTAATATGCGGGTGGCGTTGATTGGGAGTGCAGATTTTGGTAAGGCAGCATTAGATGCTTTTTTAGATCGCGGCGATGAAGTTGTTGCCGTTTTTTGCCCGCCTGATAATCCAAAATCCAGTAAGCCCGAGATGCTCAAAGAGGCTGCTCTTGCAAGGGGGATTACACCTTTGCAGTTTGCTTCTTTAAAGGGTCCCGAAGCCTCTCAGGCCATGATTGATAGTAAGGCCGATATTTGTGTAATGGCTTATGTCATTCAATTTGTACCCCAGGAATTAGCTAAGCTCCCTCGCCATGGCACGATTCAGTACCATCCATCCCTTTTGCCAAAGTATCGGGGTCCTAGTGCGATTAACTGGGCTATTGCATTAGGCGAAGAAAAAACTGGCCTAACGATTTTCCGCCCATCCGATGGTTTGGACGAAGGCGCCGTGATCTTGCAAAAAGAAGTCAAGATTGGTCCTGATGACACCCTGGGCAAAATCTACTTCGATCATTTGTTTCCACTAGGTGTAGCAGCCTTGCTTGAGGCCGCAGATCTGGTGGTTTCTGAAAAGTATCAAGAGCTTATTCAAGATGAGTCGCAGGCCAACTATGAGGGCTGGTTTGACATCAATGCCGCTCGAATTCATTGGGCGAGCGCTCTGCATGTTACGCAAATTTACAATCTGATTCGCGCCTGCAATCCTGCGCCTGGTGCATGGACAAAATTTGGCGAACATAAAGTGCAAATTTACGATTGCCACAAACATACTGCTCGAACCTTTGCGGATGTCAAAGGCAAGCCTGGTGAAGTGACGCAAATAACTTTAGATTCTTTTTTTGTCGCCTGTCATGGTGGGCAGATCGAAGTCTTAAAGGCAAAAGGTGCTTCTGGGAAGGTGAGTGGCGCTGAGTTGGCTCGGGAGTTAAATATTGAGGTAGGCCATTTTTTTGCGCTTTAATGACTTAGCGCACTAAATTTCAAGGTTATCAATTAGGCGGGTCTGACCTAGTTTGGCTGCAGTCAAGATGACCAAAGGCTCCCCGGCTCTTAGGGCCTCATCATGAGAGGGTACCAAGTCGGACTGTTGTCGGATGGCGATGTAGTCGGGCTGCCAACCGCGTTGTGCTAGTTGCGCAACCGCTCTTTTCTCAATGGCAGCAAGTGCCGCCATATTTCGATCGCCAAGCTCCAGCACCTGATTGCGTACTTCATTGAGTAAGCGCTGTAAATGAGGGGCTTCAGTACGCTCTTCTATTGAGAGGTAACTATTGCGTGAAGATAGGGCCAAACCATCTTCTGCACGAATCGTTTCCCCGGGAATAATATCTACTGGTAGAGCAAATTGCCTAGCCATCTGGCGAATAATCATCAGTTGTTGGTAGTCTTTTTTCCCAAAGACAGCTACTTTGGGTTGGACGCAAGAAAGTAGCTTTAGCACTACTGTGCAAACCCCCTTAAAAAAACCGGGACGAAATTCGCCCTCGAGAATATCGCCAAGTTGCTGGGGTGGATCTACGCGGTATTCCTGTGGCTGGGGGTAAAGCTCGCGCTCAGTCGGCGCAAATAAGATGTAAACCCCTTCTTTTTCTAATTTATCGATGTCTGCTTGCATGGTACGAGGGTAGCTGTCAAAATCCTCACCGGGGCCAAATTGCAAGCGATTCACAAAGATGCTGGCAACGACGGGATCACCATGTTGGCGAGCTAGACGCATGAGTGATAAATGACCTTCATGTAAATTACCCATGGTCGGGACGAAGGAGGCGCGATTTTGTCCGCGCAAGTGGTCTCTTAATTCTTGTATATCGCTAATAATTTTCATGTGCTGGGTGTGTAGGCAAGGCGCACATAAATCGGAGCGTATGGCTCAGCTTGAGTAATCTCAACTAAGGCTTCTCGCGAGAGTTCAAGCATGGCAATAAAGTTCACAATTACTACAGGAACTCCACCACCAGACTTAATGGCATCCTCGAATAATTCACCAAATTCAACAAAGCGTGTGCCCTGTAGCCGACGCAAAATACGCGTCATAAAGTCGCGCACAGATAGCGCTTCACGGGTAATTGTGTGATGTTGATTAAGTTTGGCACGGTGTAAAACATCACGCCAAGCCATTTGCAGGTCATCAACGTCAACGTCGGGCCAAGTAACGGCAACCGTAGTATCTACATGGCCATGAGCGATTTGGAAGTCACGACCTTGCTGGGGAATTTGATCTAATTCTAGTGCGGCTAGCTTCATGCGTTCATATTCCAGCAGGCGGCGGACTAACTCAGCGCGGGGATCGTCAACCTCTTCATCGCTGTCTGCTTTTTTCATTGGCAAAAGCATGCGAGATTTAATTTCAATCAACATGGCAGCCATCAATAAATACTCGGCCGCAAGCTCAAGGTTGTGATGGCGAATTTGGTCGATATAGCTCAAGTACTGCAGTGTTACCTGAGCCATTGGAATATCGAGCACATTAAAATTTTGCTTGCGAATCAGATATAGCAAAAGGTCAAGCGGACCTTCAAATGCCTCTAGAAAAACTTCTAACGCATCTGGTGGAATATAAAGATCAGTTGGGAGCTTAAATAAGGGCTCACCATATAGCTTCGCAAAAGCCGAGGACATGCCATCTGTTACTGATGGAGTGCTATCAAGTAAATCCGATAGCGGCTGTGTACTAGGTTCAGTCATTCGAGTAAACGTAGGCGCGCTGCTTTAACTTAGCGACCTTTGCTCGACGCTGCTCCTCGGTGGTGAGAGGTTCTTTATCCCAAAGTAGCGCGCGACCAGCTTGCTGGCCTGCTTCGAGATAGGGTTTCTCAGATTTAAGTTCGTTTAGGAACTGGGTGAATTCGGATTGATATCTTGCCATGGCATTTCCTAAAATACTCAATTAATTCAATAACTTACAAAAGTAACTGGGCAGCAAATTAGCGCTGATCCTCTCATTATTAACGATTTTTCCTACCAGCTAGCTGATTTTGCATCACCTAACGAAAATCCCCCAGTTTTGAGTGCTAGCCTTAGACGTTCGCTGCAAGCAAAGTTTCGATTTGAGAGGCCTCTACGCGCGTCATGAGATGTTTGTAGGTATTGATTGGGTTTTGACTACTTAAGGGCGTATTGATGTCATTCCAGTTCAATGGTGGCACCGATAAGAAAGCCTCCACCCCAGCCACAACCTTCGGTAAAACTGGTTTTAGGTAGAGACTCAGCATGCGGAAAGCCTCTAAAGTAACGCTGCATATGCTTTGTAAATCGGCCTCACATTCAGGGGCTTTAGCAATATCCCAAGGCTTGTTTTCGTCGACAAAGGCATTGACCTTGTCGGCAAGGTCCATGATGGCACGTAAGGCTTTTGCATATTCACGCCCTTCATAGAGGGTGGCAATCTTATCCTGAGCGGTGGAAATCTCAGTCAGTAAAGGGTGATTCATCGCCTCATCAGAAACAAGACCACCAAAACGCTTGACTAAAAATCCCGCGCTACGACTGGCGATATTGATGTACTTACCTAATAAGTCGCTATTGACTCGAGCAACAAAATCTTGGAGATTAAGATCTAAATCCTCCATGCTGTCATTTAGCTTAGTGGCAAAGTAATAACGGAACCATTCAGGATTAAATCCTGACTCAATAACGCTATGTGCGGAGATCAAAGTGCCGCGCGACTTACTCATCTTCTCGCCATCAACTGTGAGGAAGCCATGCGCAAAGACATTAGTTGGGGTGCGATAACCTGCAAAGTGTAATGTGGCTGGCCAAAACAGGGTATGGAAATACAAAATATCTTTACCAATGAAATGGTATTGCTCAGTAGTGGTATCGGGCTTCACCCACTCTTCAAAGTTCAAGCCCTTTTTCTCGCAATAATTGAGAAAGCTAGCGTAATAACCAATCGGAGCATCAAGCCAGACATAGAAGTACTTGCCTGGTGCATCGGGAATCTCAAAGCCAAAGTAGGGGGCATCGCGGGAGATATCCCAGTCGCCGAGCTTGCTCTCACCAGGTTGTCCAACCCATTCCTTCATCTTGTTTCGTGCCTCAGGTTGCAAGGGTGTTCTTACCTGAGTCCACTCACGTAAGAAATTCTCGCAACGGGGATCCGATAGCTTGAAAAAATAATGATCAGATACTTTTTTTATGGGCGTTGCACCGCTAACTACAGAAAATGGGTTCTTTAAATCGGTGGGCGAATAGGTTGCGCCACATTTTTCACAGGAGTCACCGTACTGATCTTTAGCACCACACTTGGGGCACTCGCCTTTAATAAAGCGATCAGGCAAAAACATTTCTTTCACGGGATCATATGCTTGCTCGATCGAGCGCATTTCAATTAGACCAGCATCTCGTAACTTCAGATAAATGCTCTGCGAGAGTTTTTCGTTCTCGGGGCTATCAGTGGTGTAGTAATTATCGAAAGAGATTAAGAAATCATCAAAGTCTCGCTTATGTTCTTGCCAAACATTGGCGATGAGCTCCTTTGGTGTCAAACCTTCTTTTTCTGCACGCAACATGATGGGGGTGCCGTGGGTATCGTCAGCCCCAACGTAATGCACCTCATGGCCACGCATTCTTTGATAGCGCACCCAGATATCCGTTTGAACATACTCAACTAGGTGTCCTATATGAATTTGACCATTGGCGTACGGCAAGGCGGAGGTGACAAGAAGGCGACGTGGGGAGCTGCTCATGAAAAAAAGACTTAAATAAGAATGAATAAAATAAATAGGGAATAAGAGATTATGGGGCTTGGGTCATCTTTAAGCAGTAATTTTAGACTGCGGTTAAAGTGAATGCCGATTAGAAAATAACTAAAGAGACTGTTTTATGGCGCTTCCCCCAACAATTCAGATGTCAAACGCTTCTGTGCCCCTGGTGCACGAGGTAGAGATCATGGACGAGGCTGGACGCCGTAAAACGACCTTCATTCCTGGTGAGCGCCCTCTAACGATCTATTTGGATAAGCGGGAGGTCGTGACTCTGATGACTCTGGGAAGCGCCCCTGAAGCCTTGGTTTTGGGTTATTTACGCAATCAGCGCCTAGTGGAATCTATCGACGATATCGAGAGTATTCAGGTGGATTGGGAAACTGATTCGGCGGCTGTTAAAACCCGTCGGAGCACGGTTGATATTGATGCTCTTACGAGCAAGAGAGTGGTTACCACTGGATGTGGGCAGGGTACGATGTTTGGAGGTTTGATAGAGGATATGGCGAAAATTCGCCTGCCCGACGGACCTCTTTTAACCCAAGAGGCGATTGTGAGTCTGATTGATGAGATTCGCGCCCATGACACTATTTATAAGAAATCAGGCTCTGTGCATGCCTGTGCTGTTTTTGAGCGGGATGGCAAAGAAGGAGTCCGTTTACTGCATTTTATTGAAGATGTGGGGCGCCACAATGCCGTTGACTCGATCTCTGGCCTCATGTGGCTAGCGGATAAACCCGGTAAGGATTTGATTTTCTTTACCACTGGGCGCCTCACCTCCGAGATGGTTATTAAAGGGGTCCAGATGGGTATTCCTTTCCTCTTAACCCGTTCCGGCGTAACTCTAATGGGCCTCGAGCTGGCTCGCCAAACTAACCTTACCCTCCTTTCTCGTTGCTCTGGAAAGCACTTCGAGATTTATAACGCGCCTGAAAGGGTGTTATTTACCCAGGCCGCTTAGTTTTAAAATTACCCCAGGCGAAAATAAAAGGTTCAAAACCTATAATTTCATGGGCATGAGTCTGTGAAGGTTTTACAATTCGGCCATGACTATTAAATCAGACCACTGGATCCGCCGCATGGGCGAGCAAGGCATGATCAGCCCATTTGAACCTGGCCAAGTTCGTCAGGATGCCGACGGCAACAAGATTGTGAGTTACGGCACCTCAAGCTACGGATATGACATTCGTTGTGCTGATGAATTCAAGATTTTTACAAACATTAATAGCACCATCGTTGACCCCAAGAATTTTGATGACAAATCCTTTGTTGATTTCAAGGGCCCGGTATGCATTATTCCTCCCAACTCATTTGCTTTGGCAAGAACGGTAGAGTATTTCAAAATCCCTCGCAGCGTTTTAACCGTTTGCGTGGGCAAGAGTACCTATGCACGTTGTGGGATTATTGTGAATGTCACGCCATTCGAGCCAGAATGGGAGGGTTATGTCACCCTCGAGTTTTCCAACACTACACCCCTGCCCGCTAAGATTTATGCTGGTGAGGGATGTGCACAAGTACTGTTCTTTGAGAGCGATGAAATCTGTGGCACATCATATAAGGATCGTGGTGGCAAATATCAGGGTCAAGTTGGTGTAACCCTGCCTAAAACTTAAGTTATCTGCCGCAGTGAGTGACTTTCGTTTAGGCCGCCGCCCAGAGCGGATTAATCTAGAGGATTATAGAAAGACTCTCACGAAGTCATCGCTGGCCCGCCCTGAAAATGATTTCTATCATTGGCTACTGGGAACGAGTTGGACCCAGTTCCTACTCTTAGTGATTTTTGTTTACCTCTCCACAAACCTAATTTTTGCATTTGCTTATTTGGCTTGTGGTCCTGGTGCAATCACTCAGGCTCAACCTGGATCTTTGGTCGATGTCTTTTTCTTTAGTGTGCAAACCATGGCTACGATTGGTTATGGTCAGATGACTCCAGTTGGGCATTGGCCCAATTCAATTGTTACCTTTGAGGCATTTTTCGGAATTGTGTATTCCGCATTAACTACCGGCTTGGCTTTTGCCCGCTTTACACGGCCCACTGCAGGGGTACATTTTTCCAAAGTAGCGGTGGTCGGAAGTCATAATGGCGCAAAAACATTTAAATTTCGCGTTGCTAATGGCCGAAGCTCTCATATTGTTGAGGCGCAACTACGCCTATGGTTAATTGCAGAAAGTATGACTGCCGAAGGGGAGCGCTATCGTCGCTCAATCGAGCTACCTTTAGATCGACCTGAAAGTCCTGTCTTTTCTCTTACTTGGACGGCCATGCATAACCTAGATAAGACAAGCCCTTTGACGGAGTACTTAAACCAAGGTGTCTCCAACCAGAATTGGCATCTATTAGTCACATTTACTGGTTACCATGAGAGCTTGGCAAATCAAGTTTATGCGCGGCACGTTTATTTGCCGGGAGACGTGCAGCAAAATGCGACATTTGTGGATATAGTCACAGTTTCGCCAGATGGTGGTCGGGTAATTGATCTGACCAATTTTGAGAAGTGGGTTCCGAATTCTTCGGACAAGTCAGCAGGAGAGTTTGCATGAAATTTCGTTTCCCAATCATCATTATTGATGAGGATTTTCGTTCGGAAAACATTTCTGGATCAGGTATTCGTGATTTAGCCGAAGCGATCGAAACTGAAGGCATGGAAGTTATTGGCCTAACGAGTTATGGTGATCTAACTTCCTTTGCCCAGCAAGCTTCTCGCGCTTCTTGTTTTATTGTTTCGATTGATGATGAGGAATTTATTTCTGATTCAGAAGACCATGATTTGCCTGCTTTAAATAACTTACGCGCCTTTTTGATTGAGGTTCGCAAGCGTAATGAAGATATTCCTATCTTCTTGTATGGCGAAACCCGTACATCACGTCATATGCCCAATGATATTTTGCGTGAGTTACATGGTTTTATTCATATGAATGAAGACACCCCTGAATTCATGGCGCGTCACATCATTCGTGAAGCCAAGGTTTACCTTGAGTCGTTGGCGCCGCCATTTTTCCGCGCATTAACCAATTACGCTTCTGAAGGATCTTACTCTTGGCATTGCCCAGGACACTCTGGTGGCGTGGCTTTCTTAAAGAGTCCAGTGGGGCGTATGTTCCATCAGTTCTTTGGTGAAAATATGTTGCGCGCTGACGTTTGTAATGCAGTTGAGGAATTAGGTCAATTACTCGACCATACTGGCCCAGTATTGCAAAGTGAACGTAATGCTGCCCGCATCTTTAATGCCGACCATTTGTTCTTTGTAACCAATGGCACATCTACTTCAAACAAGATTGTTTGGCACTCTACGGTTGCTCCTGGCGACGTTGTTTTGGTTGACCGTAATTGTCATAAGTCCGTGATTCATTCAATCACCATGATGGGCGCGATCCCAATCTTTTTGATGCCCACCCGTAATCACCTTGGCATTATTGGCCCTATCCCTAAAGAAGAGTTTGAGTGGAAGAACATCAAGAAAAAAATTGATGCCAATCCATTTATTAAAAACAAGGATGTTATTCCTCGGGTGATGACGCTGACGCAAAGTACTTACGACGGCATTGTGTACAACGTTGAAATGATTAAAGAAATGCTCGATGGAAAAGTCGACTCTCTGCACTTTGATGAAGCGTGGTTGCCGCATGCAGCTTTCCATCCTTTTTATAAGGATATGCACGCCATAGGCCCAGACCGTAAGCGTACTAAAAAAAGCTTGATGTTTGCTACCCAATCTACCCATAAGTTGTTGGCTGGTCTTTCGCAAGCTTCACAAGTGTTAGTCCAAGATGCCGATGAGTGTAAGCTTGATCGGGATTGTTTTAATGAGGCTTATCTCATGCACACTTCAACCAGCCCGCAGTACGCCATCATTGCCTCATGCGATGTTTCAGCTGCCATGATGGAATCTCCTGGCGGTACCACTCTCGTAGAAGAATCGATTGCTGAAGCGCTAGATTTCCGTCGCGCCATGCGCGAAGTTGATGATAAGTTCGGCGCTGATTGGTGGTTTAAGGTTTGGGGTCCAGATCATTTGGCAGAAGAAGGTATTGGCGAGCGCTCAGATTGGATTCTAGAGCCTTCCGCTACTTGGCATGATTTTGGCAAGCTAGCCAAAGATTTCAATATGCTCGATCCCATTAAGGCAACAGTCGTTACCCCTGGCTTAGATATTGAAGGTAACTTTGGCTCCATGGGCATTCCTGCAAGCATCGTCACTAAATATTTGGCTGAACATGGCATCATCGTAGAGAAGTGTGGTCTGTACTCCTTCTTCATTATGTTTACTATTGGTATTACTAAAGGACGTTGGAATACCCTGGTAACTGAGTTGCAGCAGTTTAAAGATCATTTTGATAAAAATGCCCCCCTGTGGAAAGTCTTGCCTGAGTTTGTGGGCAAGCATCCACGCTATGAGCGCGTTGGTTTAAAAGATATCTGCCAACAAATTCATGAGTTCTACAAGAGTCGTGATGTCGCGCGCATGACTACCGAGATGTATACCTCTGATATGGTGCCTGCCATGATGCCTTCAGAAGCATGGGCAAAGATGGCGCATAAAGAAGTCGATCGCGTACCTTTGGATGCGTTAGATGGTCGGGTGACTGCCATGTTAGTAACACCTTATCCTCCTGGAATTCCATTGCTGATCCCTGGTGAACGTTTTAATAAACGTATCATTGATTATCTCTATTTTGCACGTGACTTTAATGAGAAGTTTCCAGGATTTGAAACGGACATCCATGGCTTGGTAAAAGGGGAAGCCGATGGCCGCTCTGAGTTTTATGTCGATTGCGTTCGACAAGAACGTGATATCACTCTTTAAGGCATAAATCTCAGCATGAAATAGCTGGGGTTTATTGCTGCGCCCTTGCTTGAGGTATTGGCACTTAGCTTTCTAGCACCACGAATTCTCCCGCCCAAACCTTTTCTCTAAATTGAGAGAAAGACAAAAAGGCTGAATTTTGTCCTTTGAGAAGAACTTCAATCTCTCCGTCTGGTGTGAGGTTGGCTAAATATTGCCCAGCTGGAAATAAAATTTTTAGGCTGCTATTGCCTATGCTGGCTGGAGTAAGCAATGCTAGAGCTTTGGTGATTTCGATGCGCATACCGTATCTTAGATGCTCATCAGTAGCCGAAAAAATGGGCTGCACAATTAAGCAAGTTTTTTGCACCATTTTGGAAATGTTAATTGTCTATGGGGCTTTGAGTGTTGTGTAAATGAGGTTTTGCACAGCTTCAGTGCATTCCAGTTTACTTGCGCTCCATCGAGTTGATATTGTGTAATCACGATGCCACTTTTTGTAGTCACCAACCACTTTCTTTCATCATGAAACTAATCACTGCAATCATTAAGCCCTTTAAGTTGGATGACGTGCATGAGGCCCTATCTCATATTGGGATTAACGGTATGACCTCATATGATGTCAGGGGTTTTGGCAGGCAAAATGGACATACTGAGCTTTATAGAGGCGCAGAGTATGTAATTGATTTTATTTTGAAATTAAAAATTCAAGTTGCAGTGGAGGATGGAATGCTAGATAGCGCACTTAATGCTATTGCAAAAGCCGCTTACACAGGCAAGATTGGCGATGGCAAGGTTTTCGTATCCCATATCGATGATGCTGTCAGAATACGGACCGGTGAAAGTGGCGCAGTCGCACTTTAAAGTATTAAAAAATAGAAGTGTATGAGCGAGCATCTGGTCTCTGCTTATTTGGCTTATGAGTAAAAATCATCCCAATCGTAATAAAGCAAAGTGGATCTTCTAGTTCCTCTAGAGAGAAAAGGATTCTCATTTTTTGACTGTAAAGAGTTTTTCCGCTCGATAGCCCTGAACCAAAACCCAAGGCATTAGCCATTAATAAAACATTTTGAATTGCGCATCCAGCGGAAATGAGTTTTTCTTGTTTTGGAATATCGCCTGATTCGCCATTTAATTTTACAGTTGCCAATAGGAGTAGCGGGCCTCGAAAGGCTTTTTGGCGAGCCTCTTCAATTTGAGTTGGGCTTGCTCCCGAGTCTCTTTCAATCAAGTCATCGGCAAATAAATCCCCTAACAAATGACGACTTTCTTTACTCACCTCATAAAAATGCCATGGCGTTATTTTTCCGTGATCAGGGGCAGCACCAGCTGCATTCATAATTTCCAAATATTGGGATGCATCTGGACCGGGCGCAATCAGCCTTTTGGGTGATATATGCTGGCGACTATGAATCAGCTCTTTTGCAAGCCCAGAAATAGAGTCTGATAGTTTAGAAACCAAAGTGACTTAATCCCGGATGATCATCGGGTCTTCTACCTAGTGACCAAAAAAATTTGCGTTCTGATTCTTTGATGGGTAAGTCATTAATGCTGGCAAACCGTCGCATCATATAACCATCCACATTAAATTCCCAGTTCTCATTACCAAAGCTACGTGTCCAGTTGCCTGAATCATCGTGACACTCATAGGCAAAACGGACTGCAATACGGTTTTCAGTAAATGCCCAGAGCTCTTTAATTAATCGATAATCTAGTTCTTTTGCCCATTTACGTTGGAGTAACTCCTGGACTTGTTCGCGACCTTTTGGGAATTCAGTCCGATTCCTCCAAACGGTATCCTCTGTGTAGACTAGCGAAACTTTTTCTGGATCGCGCGTATTCCAGGCATCCTCAGCCATGCGTATCTTCAGAATTGCAGTTTCTTCGGTAAAGGGTGGCAGCGGGGGTTTGTGGTCCATGAAAGTCTCTTTTAATAAGGTGTCCTATGTGCATAACAATATACAAATTACTGCCTACAATGGGGTGTGAACCGTCATTTTTTGGTGCATTAAAATCATGAAGTTACCGAAAGCCCATTTGCGACAATTTTTAAATCAATTTTTTGCTACATTTTTGCCAGAGGCTAGCTCTATTTCTTGGTTTGAGCGCTTGAGATCCGCTTTTGGGGTTGCGCTAGGTTTGGCGATCATTGTTGGATTCGGATTATGGTTACCAAACTTAAGCAATGCTTCTGTTTGGATTATCGCCTCTATTGGTGCCAGTGCGTTCTTGGTTTTTGTATTGCCTTCAAGCCCGATGGCACAGCCTTGGGCAATTGTGGGCGGTAACTGCGTCTGTGCTTTAGTAGCGCTGACATGTGCGCATTTGGTTCATGAGGTTGCCTTTTTAATACCCTTATCAGTTGGACTTGCTATTTTGGCGATGTTTGTGATGCGCTGTTTGCATCCGCCAGCAGCCTCTTTGGCCTTATTGATTCCCCTTGCAGGATTAATGGATTATCAATTTGTGATATTTCCAGTGCTTAGCAACTCTGTATTGCTAGTTCTTGCTGGGGTTATTTATAACTCGCTTACTGGAAAGTCATATCCACATAGACCAAAAACAATTCCCGCAACCAGCCCCCTACAAAAAAGGGATCGTAAGATTGAAGATCTCGAAATCGATGCAGTTCTCGCAAGATACAACGAAGTTTTAGATATTAGCAAAGGGGATTTAGCTAACCTGATATCGCAAGTCGAGCACGGGGCATACCAAAAGAAATTGCAAAGCATGCAGTGTAAAAGCATCATGTCCACCGAAGTCCAGTATGTCAACATGGACTCCCCCTTGGATCAGGCATGGAAATTATTACGAAATCATCATGTGAAGGCGCTCCCAGTAATTGATGGTGCTAGACGGGTTCTTGGAATCATTACTATGGAAGATTTTATTAAAAGTGCAGCGATTGATTTTGACCAAAGCTTCGGTCAGCGCATCAGGGGTTTTATGCGAACTGCAATTCCTGGTTTAAATATCCTGCCCAATGCCGTAGGGCAGGTAATGACAAAACCAGTGAGAGTAATTAGTGAAGATCGAAACATGCTTGATCTTGCTGAGATCTTTTGTGGTGATGGGCATCATCACATTCCGGTAATTAATGCCGATAAGGCATTGGTAGGAATGATCACTCAATCTGATTTTGTTAAGGCAATCGACCAGTCTATTGATATTCGATAAGTAAAAACTTGCAACAGCAAAATTACTTGATCCCATCAGAGAGCCAGTCCTCAGGATCCCCAGACGCTCCAGTCATTTGATTGCGGTGATGGTGCATTCCACTTAACTGGGTAATGCAGTGCTTTTCCCGGGGTAAGTCTGCTCCAAATCGCAGCAACTACCGCAAGAATAAACACTCCTAATAAAACCACTTCAAGTAAGTGTGAAAATCCCGCATGAGCTTGAATCATGATTAACGGATTGGCGCCTGCTGGTGGATGTACGGTCTGAGTTAGGAGCAGGGTTGCTAGTGTAAGAACCTCCGCCAGTAAATATACCCATAAAGCATCGCCAAAAAATTGATAAGAAATAATCCCTATAAGGGCGCTAATAAGGTGTCCACCAAAAAGGGCTCGTGGCTGCGCTGCTGGTGCGCCTGTTAGCCCAAACAAAAATATGGTAGAGCCGCCAAGTGAGGCTAATAAAAGAGGTGAGGTGGCAGACTTAGTGAAAAATAGAGCCACTCCAAGCGCAATAGAAGCACCTGCAGAAATCCACAATAACCGTGCGACTACTTTTCTCATAGACTTAAGCTGACCCAGCCATAAGCGCTATCTGGCTTGATTGTCTTTGGATAGATTTTGGGCAGGCAATTTTTCCAGATAGTATTTCAGATATCAACAATGCGCTTGATTGCGCGTCAATTTTGGTAAAGGGGTTGACGTCTAAAAATCGCTCTTCTAAAGTCGTTTTTTCTTCCCCGTCAGAAAAGAGAAAGTGCATTTCCGGAAGTCGTTGTAGCGACGCCGTTGGCTCGCCTTCGTTGCCTCGCATGAGAATTGCATTGGCTGACCGAAGGTGAAAGTATTCTCTAAGTTTTTCTGGGTACTCTGGATGCGTATAGTTTGAAATTTGCCAAGCATCATTCAGCGTTGGATTAATCAGTTTGGCGAGTACATGCCCGGTATTGCGCAAGCCGATTTGCTCTCGGACATCAAGGAGTCTTTGTAGTGCTGGCGAAGCTATTTTTAGAGGATAAAAAATAGGGGATCGAGTATCAATTTGATTGGTAAATGCAGTTGAATTATTTAAAATTGGCCAACCTAGTGATTGAAATATCTCATGCGTAGTAACTCTGGTTTGGTCTTTTTCGACCCCTTGAACAATGACTGTAAAACCTTGGGTGGATAGCATTCCCGCCAACAAAGGTGTTAAGTTGGCCTGTTTTCTTGCGCCGTTATAGCTCGGCAAAACAATGGTCGGTCTTGACCCTAAATCTAGCCTCCTGATTTCAGGGTCTAGTGCATCCATAAATCCCATTAATTCTGAGGCCGTTTCACCTTTGATGCGCATAGCGATACAAAATGCCCCTAACTCTAAGTCACTCACCTTGCCGGTAAGTATTTGGGTAAAAAGCTCTTTAGCCTGCTCTCGATCAAGATCCCCCGCACCCTTGCTGCCTCGACCAATGATTTTTAAGAATGACGTTATACCCATTTGGGGATTATGCAGCCACTTCAGTTTGCAAGTAGTTTGCAATAATTTGCTTTACTTCAGGTTTACAGGACCCGCAATTCGTGCCGCATTGAGTTTGAGTCTGGAGTAATGGCATGGCATCCTCTAGACTTAGTCCAATAGGCATTTTACCTAGGCATTTCTGCACCGTATCGGCGGTAACATTAAAGCAGTTACAGATTACTTTCCCTCTCGGCTTAAATTCTACGGGGGGCTTGCTGACAGGAAGAAGCAAAGAGCGACCCAAAACTTTAGCATCTAAACCGCGCTCTAAATACTCCCTTAACCAGGCGGTACTAGCTAAGCTTGTCACCGAACCTGTAAGCATTGCTGATAATACTTTATCTTCTGCGCGTACGAGACGCACAATCCCCCTACGTTTATCGCTATAGCGCATCACAGGTTCGGAAGAGGCTTCATCCAGTTTGAATTTTTGCATCACCATCTTCAATCCTTGGGCTGCATGAGATTCTAAATCTTCTAGTGGATCTGCATGATGTGCACCTTTAAATGAAACACCAATGTCATTGCCATCTTGTTCTCTGCCAAATAAAACGCATTGAGCAGAGTCAAAGTGAGGCAATACACTACGCAAGTTATTTTGAATTGAAAAAGCCTCCTCTTTTGGAAATAGCCCAAATGCAACAACACGCCATGGTAAGTTTGCAGGCAGAATCTTTACAGCAGCATGCTTTAGCTCTGGCTGCCCAGAGACGGGATCTATTGCGCTACAGGTGAGCCCATTCACACCTCGACCCGGTGTTTTTCCTGCGGCACCTGAAATAAATTCAGAACCCCAGTGCATAGCAATAAATGCTTGTGAGGAAGCGATGTCATCAGAAATTTTGATGGGAAAAATCTCACTCCCCCTGCGACTAGTGATGTGAACGAGATCGCCGGTCTCTAAGTTCATTCTGCCAGCATCCTTGGGGGATAGTTCCACGCAAGGCTCTGGAGAGTTCCCATATAGAGTCCCTAGTGTTCCAGTTCTACTCATGCCATGCCATTGATCTCGAAGCCGCCCAGTATTTAATGCAAATGGGTAGCGGGCATCAACTGATTCAGCTGTCGCTTTATATGGCGCTGCTATAAAACGTGCCTTCTGATCTTTGGTCGGGAAAACCCCGTCTTCGTAAAGTCTTTTTTTACCAGAAAAGGATCCCTTAGGCATAGGCCACTGTTGTGGACCGCGCTCCTCGAGAATGGCATAACTTAAACCAGTAATATCAAGATCCTGACCGGCCGTACTTTCCCGATGTTCATTCCAAATGTCCTCAGCGCTGGTATAAGGAAAGATCGTGGAAATTCCTTCCTTTCTATTTCCTGGAAGAAGCGCTTCTAATGCATGTGCAATTTCTAAGGCAATCTGCCAATCATGCTTGGCAGATTGATACGGATCAATGGCGGGATTGACCTTGGATATCCTTCGCTCTGAATTGGTTACGGTACCTACTTTTTCCGCCCAAGTCGTTGCGGGCAATAGGATGTCAGCATAAAGAGTGGTCGCAGTGTGTGCGTATGCTTCTTGAACCACCACAAACTCAGCCCTATTAAGGCCTTCGTGGATTACATTAAGATCTGGCATGGACTGCGCTGGATTGGTACAGACAATCCAAATGGCTTTTAATTTTTCCGTACGCAAAGCCTCAAACATCGGTATTGCGCTGAGCCCTGGTTTTTCAGGAACAGAATTCACACCCCATAAGTTGGCGACTTCTACTCGGTGTTCGGCGTTGGCAAGATCACGGTGTGCGGATAAGAGGTTGGCTAACCCACCCACTTCTCTACCGCCCATAGCATTAGGTTGTCCAGTCAAAGAGAAGGGTCCTGCACCAGCTTTGCCAATTTGACCGGTAGCTAAATGCAGGTTTACTAGGGTCGCATTCTTTGCTGTACCTGAGGCTGATTGATTTAGGCCTTGGCAGTAGAGGGAAAGTGTTGCTGGTGAAGTGGCAAACCAACGAGTGGCCTGATAAAGATCCTTTTCTTGAATGCCGCAGATACCGCAAACCACTTTTGGTGTGAAATCTCGCACCAAGTCTCGAAGTGAATCAAAGCCATTGGTGTGCAATGTTATATAGGATTCATCGATCCATTGTTCCCAGAGCATGATGTAGAGCATGCCGTGATACAAGGCGACATCTGTACCAGGCTGAATTTGAAGGTAGAGATCTGCCTCTTTAGCGGTATCTGTTTTTCTAGGGTCAACAACAACAACCTTTAAATTAGGATTATTTTTGCGAGCATCCTCAATACGGCGATACAAAATAGGGTGTGCGAAGGCTGTATTGGATCCAGTAATAAAGATAGTTGATGCACAATCAATATCTTCATAAGAGCAGGGGGGCGCATCCATTCCCAAAGTTTGTTTATATCCCGCCACGGCACTGGACATACACAAGCGTGAATTTGTATCAATATTGTTGCTACCAATCAAACCCTTCATGAGTTTATTAAAGATGTAATAGTCTTCTGTCAGCAGTTGCCCGGAGACATATATGCCTACTGATTCTGGCCCATGCTCGTTAATGATGTCTGCAAATCGCTTGGCAACCGTCTGAATCGCTTCGGGCCAGGAAATATCAGTAGGCTCACTACCTCTAGATTTTCGGATTGCTGGAAATCCTAGGCGCGCTTGTTTTTGTAAGCCTGGAGTTGCAGTAAGGTGAAGGGTCGAGCCTTTGCTACATAGCCTGCCAAAATTCGCTGGATGATCAGGATCACCACGCACACTAGTAATCTCTGGCTCCCCATTGCCATTGGGCGCAGTTTCAATAATGACACCACAGCCAACACCGCAATAGCAGCAGGTGCTTTTGACGTCAGCCATGAGGGGTCTGCAGTTCCTCGCGATTTAACCAAACTTCACCAACCTCTACTTTGACTTTAAATGATTTAGCGCAGCCCTCATCGGGAGCTTGTGCACAGCCAGTAGATAAATCAATATTCCAGGAATGTAGCGGACAGGTAACTGATTTTCCATGAACAATTCCTTGGGATAAAGGCCCCCCCTTATGAGGGCATTTATCTAAAACAGCAAATATTTCATTATCAGTATTTCTGAAAATAGCAATTTCCCCCACTATGGCCTTTATAACTCGAGCACCTAGTATGGGGATATCTTCAACGGAAGTAATTCGTTGCCACTGATCTAATAATGTAGCATTAGGCATTACCTACCTCCACAATCGGAATGGTTTTAAATTGGCGAATATCAACTCCTGCACGCTCAAAATCTTTCCAAGGATCTGGTGCATCCTTTAGGTCAAATAATAGCCGCTCATAAAGTGCTTTACGACTCTGCTCATCTTCAACCACTTTTTGCTTAACGTATTCCATTCCTACTCGCGCTAGGTAATGAACAGTGCGATCGAGATACCAAGCCTCTTCACGGTACAACTGCAAGAAGGCCCCTGAGTATTCCCGAACCTCCTCGTCGGTTTTTACTTTGCAGAGAAATTCAGCAACTTCCGTCTTAATTCCGCCATTGCCACCAATGTAAAGTTCCCAGCCAGATTCAACGCCGATAATACCAACGTCTTTAATGCCTGCTTCTGCGCAGTTGCGTGGACAGCCTGATACTGCAAGCTTTACTTTGTGTGGAGCATACATCCCGAATAACATACGCTCAAGTTCTACCCCCATCTTCATAGAGGATTGAGTGCCAAATCGGCAGTGCTCATCACCAACACAGGTTTTTACTGTGCGTATCGATTTACCATATGCATGACCTGAGGGCATATCGAGCTCTTTCCATACTGCAGGAAGATCATCCTTTTTAATCCCCAGGAGATCAATGCGTTGACCGCCAGTAACTTTTACCGTCGGAACATGATATTTTTCAGCAACATCAGCGATACGCCGGAGTTCAGCTGGGGTGGTTAATCCACCAAACATTCGTGGAATAACAGAGTAAGTGCCATCTTTTTGAATATTGGCATGAGCGCGCTCGTTTATAAAGCGGGATTGAGGATCATCTATGGCCTCATGTGGCCAGGTCGAGATGAGGTAATAGTTAAGGGCTGGACGGCAGGTGGCACAACCGTTAGGCGCTCTCCAATGAAGCTGGCTACGAACTTGCTCTTGAGAGATAAGATGACCCGAACGAATCGCTTGACGGATCTCATCATGAGAAAGGTCTGAGCATCCGCAAATAGATTTTTTTCTTGGGGTGGCTGAATAATCTGTACCCAATACATTCATCAGCACTTGCTCTACAAGCCCAGTACAAGAGCCGCACGAACTGCTTGCCTTGGTACATTTTTTGACTTCGTCTAGAGTAAATAACCCCTGTTCTCGGATCGCCTTCACGATGGCGCCTTTAGTCACTCCATTACATCCGCAGACCTCATCTGCATCAGTCATGCCTGCCACTTTATTGTGGCCCTGGTGACCGACATCTCCAATATTGGATTCTCCAAACATCAGGGTGTCACGAATTTCAGCAATGTTCTGGGAGTCTCGCATGAGCTTGAAATACCAGGTGCTATCGGCCGTATCTCCAAACATACATGCCCCAATGAGGCGATCATCTTTAAGTATAAGTTTCTTATAAACGCCGCCAATAGGGTCGGCCAGGGTGATTTCTTCAGTTCCTTCACCACCCATAAAGTTTCCAGCGGAAAATAGATCAACTCCTGTCACTTTCAATTTGGTTGAAGTTACGGAACCTTCATATCGACCAATACCATGCTGCGCAAGATGATTGGCGCAAACTTTGGCTTGTTCAAATAAAGGGGCAACCAATCCATATGCAGTACCGCGATGGCTTGCGCATTCACCTACAGCATAGACTCTAGGATCAAATGTTTGCAAGGTGTCGCTAACTACAATACCGCGTTGGCAATGTAGGCCCGCAGACTCAGCCAATGAGGTATTCGGTTTAATTCCGGCGGCCATCACAACCAAATCTGCGGGAATTTCCAGGCCGCCCTTAAAGCGAATATGTCCCACACGATCTCCAGCTGCATTTGCTGTCAATGCCTCTGTCGATGTTTTTAATAAGAACTTGAGCCCTTTGGCTTCTAGAGACTTTTGTAGCAGGTCGGCAGCAGTTTTATCTAGCTGTCTTTCCATTAGCCATTCAGCTAAATGCACTACTGTCACGCTCATGCCTCTGAGGGCTAAACCATTTGCGGCTTCAAGGCCCAATAACCCACCGCCAATCACTACTGCGTTTTTGTAGCGCGTAGCGACATCAATCATTTCGTTAGTATCTTTAATATCGCGGTAGGCGATCACACCAGGCAAATCATTGCCCGGTACTGGGAGTATGAAGGGTAGGGAGCCGGTGGCAAGAAGTAGGCGATCGTATGTTTCCACCGTGCCATCATCTGCGCTTACGGTACGTTCTTTGCGATTAATTTTGGTAATGGTCTTACCTAGATGCAAATGAATACCATTGCTCTTGTACCAATCAAGATCATTAAGAACGATTTGTTCTAGCGTTTGCTCACCAGCCAATACAGGCGATAGCAAGATACGGTTGTAATTGGGATGAGGCTCCGCTCCAAAGATAGTAATGTCATACAGTTCAGAATTGAGTTTTAATAATTCTTCGATAGTCCGAACGCCAGCCATCCCATTGCCAATCATGACGAGTTTTTGCTTTTTCATGCTTTGATCTTGAAGCTATCTGCATAAGCTGCTGGGTTTGAACCATTCCATACGACACCATCAAATAACTTGCTGGAGCGCATATCGCTTTTTGGCAATGGCGTTTTCGAAGCGGTAGCAGCATCTTTATAGATCGCGATGTTATTGACCTTTTTAGCTACAGCCAAATAGTCTGGATGCTCTTTGAGTAAACCCCAACGCTTATGTTGAGTCATAAACCACATTCCATCAGAGAGATATGGGAATGTCGCTAAACCATTGTTATAGAACGTCATTGCATGAGGGTCATCCCAGGTTTTACCAATGCCGTTGCTATAGCGCCCCATCATCCTGTCTTGGATCACACTCACATCAGTGTTTACAAAAGAGGGTGCTGAAACAACTTCGGCTGTTGTGTGTTTATTAGAGGTGGATGCATCAATATATTTTCCAGCCTCTAAAATTGCCGCTGTTACAGCGCGGCACGTATTAGGATATTTTTTAGCAAAGTCAGAGGTTGTGCCCAAAGCTTTTTCTGGGTGATCTTGCCAAATGGCTTGCGTTGTAGTTGCGGTAAACCCAATGCCGTCAATAATGGCGCGTGCATTCCAAGGTTCGCCTACACAATAACCATCCATGTTGCCACTACGCATGTTGGCAACCATTTGAGGTGGTGGTACGGTAATAATTTTGGCATCTTTAAACGGGTTAATTCCATAGTTGGCTAACCAGTAATACAACCACATGGCATGGGTACCCGTTGGAAAGGTTTGGGCAAAAGTGTAATCCCGCTTTTCTTTATCCATGAGCGCCTTGAGGCTAGCGCCATCAGTCACTCCTTTTTGATAAAGCGCCTTGGATAAGGTGATTGCTTGGCCATTGTTGTTCAATGACATTAATACGGACATATCTTTTTGCTGGCCACCGATACCCATTTGCAAGCCATAAATGAGGCCATAAAGAATATGGGACATATCATTTTCGCCGTTGACTAGCTTGTCACGGATGGCGGCCCAGGAAGCTTCTTTGGTTGGAATAATTTTTACGCCATATTTTTTATCTAAACCTAGATGATTAGCCATAACAACAGATGAGCAGTCGGTAAGGGCAATAAAGCTGACCTTGACATCTGTTTTTTCGGGGGCATCGGAGCCCGCAGCCCAAGCCCCAGCTTTCACCATGGGATCAATTAAAGACAAGATACTTGCGGAACCGATGGTTTGAATCAGTTTGCGGCGGGCCGTATTGGGGGATGTAGAGCTCAACACGTTTGAGTCACCCACAAAATCTTGAATCTTAGTTTTTGCTTTCATCCCACACTCCTTTGATTGATACCTAACAATAAGGAATTATTAATTTCTCCAGAATGCTTGGAGCCTTAGATTGGTGCACCAAAAAAAAGCATGTGCTCTTTTGGTTCACATAGTCTATTTAGGGTTATTTCTGACTGTTACAAATGATGAATGGAATTCATTACAAAAAATACAGGTAAGAACCCAAAGCCAATGATGGTATTGCCAGGGGTTTATCTTATAGGCGCTGGCCCTGGCGCGTCTGATCTCATTACCGTTCGTGGCGCTAGAATTCTTGCGCTTGCAGACATTGTTTTTTACGATGCCCTGATAGATTTATCGATGTTGGAGTGGTGCGATGGCACTAAATTGGTGCCAGTAGGTAAAAGATGTGGGGCGCATTCAAGTTCACAGCACTTTATTAACAAGCAATTGGTCGATGCGGCCAATAAGTATCCAGTAGTGGTGCGCTTGAAGGGTGGGGATCCCCTCATTTTTGGTCGTGCGCAAGAAGAAATTGATGCGCTTGAGCAAGCAAGCATCCATTTTGAGGTGGTGCCGGGAATCACTACGGCATTAGCTGCCTCGGCTCAATTAAAGCAGCCCCCAACCAGTCGAGACTTAAGTAGAACCTTAACCCTAACCACTCTACCTGGCCGTTGTACGCATGCTGATCACCAGACTTTCATTTATTACATGGCACGTGATCAGTTATCCGATATTGCACAAACTTTAATTGATCAAGCGTTTGCACTTGATACTCCCGTGTGCCTAATGGAATCAGTTAGCTTACCTACTCAGCGTAGCTTTGGTTGCACATTAGATGAATTACGCATGGGCGATGTGCAGCACTATTTTTTGGATAAACAACCGGTGGTAGTGATGGTGGGAGAGGTTTATAGAAGAAATTTTCAGTCTCTAACGCCGTTAATTGAGCCGCAAATGAATTTTAATGTTTTACAGGCAGCATCTTAATTACTTACTAGGAGATAAAGATGAACTCGTATCGCCCATTTGATCCAGATAGACCTCTTTTTAGCAGTCGTTGTAGCTGTGGTCAGCATACGTCCGAACTTGAGCATCGGTCCGATCTTTCGGCAAAGATCGATGAAGAAAAGATGAGCTCTGATTTTGTTGAAGCTAGCCTGGTTAAGGCGCTTTTTCCGCAAGAGAGTCGAAGGCGTGCCTTTTTAAAGGCTGTGGGTAATGGAGGTGCAATGAGTGCGTTGTCTGGGTTTTTGCCAGTAGGGGCCCTACAGGCAATGGCTCAAGAAAAAGCCCCCTTAGAAAAACCAGATTTAAAAATCGGATTTATTGCTATCACATGTGCCACACCGCTCATCATGGCTGACCCGCTAGGGTTTTATAAGAAGCAAGGTTTGAATGTCACTTTAAATAAGACGGCAGGTTGGGCCTTAATACGTGACAAGATGATCAATAAAGAACACGATGCTTCCCATTTTTTATCGCCGATGCCAATTTCTATGTCGATGGGATTGGGTTCAGACCCTACCCAAATGCGTGTAGCTACTATCCAAAACGTGAATGGTCAGGCAATTACATTGGCCAATAAACACAAAGATAATCGGGATCCTAAAAACTGGAAAGGGCTGAAGTTTGCTGTTCCCTTTGAATACTCCATGCACAATTTCTTGTTACGTTATTACGTAGCGCAAGCAGGCTTGGATCCAGATAGGGATATTCAGATTCGCGTGACCCCACCGCCTGAGATGGTGGCAAATTTACGCGCTGGAAATATTGATGGTTTCTTGGGGCCAGATCCATTTAATCAGCGGGCAGTATATGACGAAGTAGGCTTCATTCATATCCTGACTAAAGAAATTTGGGATGGTCATCCTTGTTGTGCGTTTGGAACTTCAGAAGAGTTTATTAAAAAAAATCCGAATACTTTTGCCGCTTTATATCGCGCAGTATTGAATGCATCCACTATGGCGCGCGACCCCGCAAATAGACCCTTAATTGCCAAAGTAATTTCGACTCCCAATTACCTTAATCAGCCAGAAACTGTTGTGATGCAAGTGCTTACAGGTAAGTATGCGGATGGGCTGGGTAATGTAAAGAATGTGCCCGATCGAATTGATTTCAACCCCATTCCTTGGTACTCAATGGCAACTTGGATGTTGACGCAAATGCAGCGTTGGGGATACGTTAAGGGAGAGGTGAATTACAAGGATATTTCTGAGAAAGTATTTCTCCTTACTGACGCCAAAAAATATATGAGCGAGACTGGAATTGCCATTCCGGAGCAGGCTAAATCTGGCTATAAGAAGGTCAAGATTATGGGTAAAGAATTTGATCCTAGTCAGCCTGTAGCCTATTTGAAATCTTTTCCAACCAATAAAGTATGAATCAAAGGCTAATGAATGAAAACTGTATCCATTAAGGTAAAGGGCGCAATTCTTTCTATTGCGATTTTACTAATGTGCTTATTTATATGGCATATGGCAACCACCCAAAAGGTAGTAACGCCTCCATCAGAATCAGTTAATTCCAGTGAGTACAACAGCTTAATGGGCCAAAGTGGCGGGGAGGCCGTTCAAAAAACGGGATTCCCAACACTCACGCAAATGGGCCAAACGATCTATAAGCAGTTGTCACATCCTTTTTATGACAACGGCCCCAACGATAAAGGTATTGGCATTCAGCTGGCCTATTCATTAGCACGCGTTGGCTTAGGATTTTTGTTGGCAATGTTGGTAGCCATACCATTGGGGTTTTTAATTGGTATGTCCCCTTTGGCATATGAAGCATTTAATCCATTCATTCAAATACTAAAGCCCATATCCCCCTTGGCATGGATGCCAATTGCGCTATACACGATTAAAGACTCTTCAATTTCTGGAATTTTTGTCATTTTTATTTGCTCTGTCTGGCCAATGCTACTGAATACCGCCTTTGGAGTTGCTAATGTTCGCAAGGAATTATTGAACGTTGCCAAGACTTTAGAGGTATCCCCAATTCGCAAGGCCTTTTTGGTAATCCTTCCAGCAGCAGCTCCCACGATATTGACAGGCATGCGTATTTCTATGGGTATCGCTTGGTTGGTAATTGTGGCTGCAGAAATGCTGGTAGGTGGAACGGGTGTTGGTTATTTCTTGTGGAACGAGTGGAATAACTTATCGCTCTCAAGCGTAATTTTTGCAATTCTTTTAATTGGTATTGTTGGAATGCTGTTGGATGTGGCGTTCGGTAGATTACAAAAGGCGGTTTCGTATGCAGATTGAAAATTCATTTCTCAAAGTTGAAAACCTCAGCAAGTCTTACAGAGCAGACGCGCCACCCGTATTTGAAGGGATTAATTTTGAAATTGAGCGCGGAGAGTTTGTGTGCATCATTGGGCACTCTGGATGTGGCAAGACTACTATTTTGAATGTTCTAGCTGGTCTTGAAGAGCCGACTGGGGGCAATGCAATTATGCTTGGAAAGTATATTAAAGGGCCCAGCCTGGAGCGGGGGGTTGTATTTCAAGGGCATGCCCTGATGCCTTGGATGACTGTTCTGCAAAATGTTTGCTTTGCCGTGAAGTCAAAGTTTCCTGATTGGTCCAAAGCAAAAATCAGTGAGCATGCAATGAAGTATTTAGCGATGGTGGGTTTGGTCAATGCTGAGGATAAAAAACCATCAGAGCTATCAGGCGGAATGAAGCAAAGGGTCGGTATTGCAAGAGCGTTTGCTATTGAGCCAAAAATGCTGTTACTAGATGAGCCTTTTGGCGCTTTGGATGCATTAACTCGCGGCGTCATTCAAGATGAGCTTCTTAAAATATGCAGCGAGACAAATCAAACTGTATTTATGATTACTCATGATGTTGATGAGGCTATATTGCTGTCAGACAAAATTCTACTGATGAGTAATGGACCTAATGCGCGCATCGCAGAAATTGTCATTAATACCCTCCCCAAGGGAAGGCAAAGAGCCCATCTACATCATGATGCAATGTACTATCCGATGCGCAATTACTTAGTTGATTTCTTGGTAAATCGTTCAAAAGATCTGCAGGCACGAAGTGCCAATGGTGGTTTAGTTGGGTATCAGCCAATTGTGGTTTTACCGGGCATTGATGCACCCGTTAATCAATAAATTTATATTTAATTAAGGAGATAAAAATGGACCGTTCAGTTGTTACTCAAAAAATTATTGAGGCAAAAGTGCGAAAAGGAATGAAGTGGAGTGATATTGCAAAAACCATTGGGGAATCAAAGGAGTGGGTTACTGCTGCCTGTTTAGGGCAAATGACGTTTACTAAAACTCAGGCTGAGACTGCGGGTACTTTATTTGATCTAAGTGATGAGGAAATGGCCTGGTTGCAAATTGTTCCTTATAAGGGATCACTTCCTACGGCTGTACCCACTGACCCATTAATCTATCGCTGGTATGAAATTGTCAGCGTCTATGGCACCACTATCAAGGAATTGATTCATGAAGAGTTTGGTGATGGCATTATGAGCGCAATTGATTTCTCCATGGATATTCAGCGAGAGCCAGACCCAAAAGGAGACCGTGTCCAAGTCGTGTTATCTGGAAAATATTTATCGTATAAAACTTATTGATCTCAGGTTTTAACTATCTAGATTGCTTATCTAGCTGAAAAACTACTGGCGCATCTTCATCAACAATCTTATTTGAAGATGTCGCCGGTTTTATTTCTTCGACACCAGTGAAATTAAATTCCTGACTTTGCACCACTACCGCTGGTTTATCCAGCAGAGTGGTTACCAGTGCAGGAAATGCCATGACCACCACAACCATAATGAGTTGCAAGCCAACCCAAGGTAGTGCGCCCCAGTAAATATCACTGCTTTTAACTTCCTTAGGGGCTACACCTCGCAGATAAAAAAGGGCAAAACCAAAAGGGGGATGCATAAAGGATGTTTGCATATTGACGCACAACATTACCCCAAACCAAACGAGGGCAGCGCTAGCAGCGGCCTGTGGATTGCCGTTCATTGAATCAAGCAATACTGGGGAGAGTAGTTTGACGGCAACTGGTGCCAACATCGGCACCACAATAAAAGCAATCTCAAAGAAATCCAAAAAGAAGGCCAAGAAAAAAACAAAAAGATTAACGACAATTAAAAACCCAATCCAACCGCCAGGCAAATGAGAAAAAAGTGTCTCCACCCACTGTCCACCATCCACGCCCTGAAAAACAACCGAGAAGCAGGTTGAACCAATTAAAATAAATACCACCATTGCTGTAATGCGCATGGTGTTTTGGTAGGCTTGCTGTATGAGTCCCCTCAAATTAGGGATGCTGGCGCGACGCAGCCAAGCCAGGACTAAGGCACCCATTGCGCCCATGGCACCCGATTCAGTGGGGGTGGCTATTCCAGTCATGATGGTTCCCAGGACTAGGAAAATGAGCACTGCCGATGGAATGATACCCATAAGACATTTTTTCCAGAGCGCCCAGCCCGTCAGGGTAAGCTCGTTTTCTGGTGCAGGCGGCAGGTAATGTGGACGAAATCGCGATAGAAAGAATGTGTAAAGCGCAAAAAGACCAATTTGCAAAAGAGAGGGTCCCCATGCGCCCAGATACATGCTGCCCACATCAGCGCTACCATTTTGGGTTTTAAGCTGGTCCGCAAGAACAATGAGGACTAAAGAGGGTGGCACCAACTGGGTAATCGTCCCAGAAGCTGCCAAAACGCCCGTAGCGTAGCGCATGTTGTAGCCGTAACGCATCATTACTGGCAGGGAGATCATTGCCATGGCGATCACCTGAGCCGCCACAGTACCAGTAATAGCACCCAATACAAATCCCACAATAATTACTGAGTAACCCAGGCCACCCCGAATGCGACCAAATAGTTGGCCCATTGAGTCGAGCATTTCCTCCGCGAGACCACAGCGTTCTAGGATGGCTCCCATAAAGGTAAAGAAGGGAATGGCGAGCAATAAATCATTGGCAAGAACGCTGCCAAAGATGCGTTGCGGAATAGCCTGTAAAAACACCGCATCAAAAAAACCCTGCCTAATGGCAATGCCAGAAAAAAAGAGGCCAGCAGCCATTAAAGAAAACGCCACTGGAAAGCCAATTAACATAAAGAGGATAAGGCCACCAAACATCAGCGGAGGCATCCATTCCACCGGAATCATTGCGTAGGCTTTTCGTATTTAAGGTCGGCAGCAGGTAGTGCGCCATTCCCTTTAAGCATGCCAATACGTTTGATGATTTCAGAAAGGCCCTGCAGACTCAGCATGAAAAATCCAAGTGGCACGATAAACTTAATTGGATAGCGCGCCATACCACCTGCATTGAGGGAGTGTTCTGAAACAAGCCAAGATGGATAAAACAGAGTGGTCCAAGAAAGCCAAGCAAATAAAATACAAGCAGGCATCAAAAACAAGGTTAATCCAAACAGGTCTATCCAAATACGACCACGATCAGAGAGTTGTGAGTAAATCAAATCTACTCGAACATGTTCATTGCATTTAAGTGTGTAAGCGGCGCCGAGCATTACCGCGCTGGCAAAAAGGTACCACTGTAATTCAAGGGGCCAGTTATTACTCATGTCTAAACTGTAGCGCAGCAATGCATTCACGGCTGAAACAATGCAAGACAACAAAATCATAATGCTGGCCGCCTTGCCTAGCAATTGATTAAGACGATCAATGCCTGCGGAGAGTTTTACCCAGAACCCCATGCACACTAAAGCTCAGCGCGACCCCGATGAATAGCTGCCAGAACTTGCGCTGGCGCTGTGCCTCCAGCATGCTGACGTGAATTCACAGAGCCATCTACGGTCAATAAGGCAAAGACATCATCACCCATTAGTTCAGGGCGACTATCCAAGCCACAAGCAAAGCGTAGTTCAGCAAGACTGAGGTCGGTTAACATGCAGTTCCTGCCAACACAGGCTTTAACCGCGTGGGCTACAGCTTCATGTGCGTCTCTAAATGCCAACCCTTTTTTCACAAGGTAATCTGCTAGGTCGGTTGCTGTTGCAAAGCCTTCTTCAGCAGCGGCCTTCATTACATCGGCCTTCACATCAATATGAGGAATCATGTCGGCGAAAATGCGAAGGGTATCTTGTACGGTATCGACCGCATCGAACAAAGGCTCTTTATCCTCTTGGTTATCTTTGTTATAGGCCAAAGGCTGACCCTTCATCAAAGTGAGCAAGGAGATTAAGTCGCCATAAACGCGTCCAGTTTTACCGCGAGCCAATTCTGGAACATCGGGGTTTTTCTTTTGCGGCATGATTGAGCTACCTGTGCAAAATCGATCTGGCAAATCAATAAAACCAAACCGAGGGCTGAGCCAGAGAACAAGTTCTTCGGATAGGCGAGAAACGTGCATCATCAAAATAGATGCAAAGGCACAAAACTCAATCGCAAAATCCCGATCTGATACAGCATCTAAGGAGTTATTGCAGATACCGTCAAACCCTAAAGCACGCGCTACTTGCTCGCGATCAATCGGGTAAGTTGTTCCGGCCAAAGCAGCAGCCCCTAAAGGTAGGCGGTTAAAGCGTGCACGTAAGTCGGCGAGACGACTGGCATCACGACTAAACATTTCAAAATAGGCCATGAGGTGATGGCCAAAAGTAATCGGCTGGGCAACTTGCAGGTGGGTGTGACCAGGCATGATGGTGCCAGCATGTTTTTCAGCTAAATCTAGTAGCGCGACTCGTAAGGTTTTAAGGGTGATAGCAATTTCGTCAACACTTTCGCGTAACCAAAGACGTAAATCAGTGGCCACTTGATCGTTACGGGAACGCCCGGTATGAAGACGCTTACCAGCATCGCCAACTAATTCAGTCAGGCGCGCTTCAATGTTGAGGTGGACATCCTCTAGGGCAAGTTGCCAGTTGAATTGGCCTGCCTCAATTTCACTCTGGATTTGCGTCATTCCCTTTTGAATATCCGCTAAATCCTGAGCGCTAATGATCTTTTTATCAGCCAGCATTTGCGCGTGGGCTAAAGAGCCCGCAATATCTACTAGTGCAAAACGTTGATCAAAACCAATGGAAGCGGTGTAACGCTGCACCAGTTCGTCAACGGGTTCGGTAAAACGGGCCGACCAAGCTTGGGCTTTGTTGGCTAAGGAATTTTTTGATGAGCTCATAAACACAGTATATTGGTGTAGGTCCTCTATTATTTTAAATGCTATGTCCCCAACTTCTATTTCTAGCCCCACTTCTACCACTTCTACCACTCCCAAGCGCTTAGTTATTGCTTCTCGGGAGAGTCGGCTTGCCATGTGGCAGGCTGAACATGTCCGTGATTGCCTCAAAAAGTGCTACCCAGACTGTGATGTCCAGATTTTGGGGATGACCACCCGGGGCGATCAAATCTTAGATAGAGCCCTGTCTAAAGTGGGAGGCAAAGGCTTATTTGTCAAAGAGTTAGAGGCTGCACTGGAGGATGGGCGGGCGGATCTGGCAGTGCACTCTCTCAAGGATGTCCCGATGGTGATGCCAGAAGGCTTTGACTTGTCCTGTGTGATGGCTCGGGAGGATGCACGGGATGCATTTGTATCCAATGATTACGCGGGGCTGGAGGACTTACCTCATGGAGCAGTAGTAGGTACTTCTAGCTTGCGCCGAGAATCCGTAATAAGAGCAAAGTTTCCCCATTTGGAGATTCAGCCTCTGAGAGGAAACTTGGATACCCGCATGGGTAAGCTCGATCAGGGTGAATATCAAGCCATTATTTTGGCGGCTGCCGGTTTAAAGCGTTTGGGTTTAGAGAGTCGTATTAAGGCCTTATTGCCCTTGGACCCTTATACCCCTGCCGCTGGTCAAGGTGCTCTGGGAATAGAAACTTTGAGCAAGCATCCTAATATCAAGGAATGGCTGGCCCCACTCAACGACTTGTCCACCTTATTTGCGGTTAGTGCTGAAAGAATGGTTTCGCGTCAGCTAGGCGGCTCCTGCGAAGTCCCTTTAGCGGCATATGCCACTTGGGATCAGAATCACATGGAGATTCGGTCATTTGTTGCTAGCGTGGACGGCAAAGCGATTTGCCTCGCCCATGCGCAATCATCGGTAAAGACTTTGGCAGAAGCTGAGGCCTTAGGTCTATTGGTGGCGCAAGATTTAATAGCGCAGGGTGCGGCTGACCTGTTACCCAATGGCTTGCCAAAATAAATTTGTAAAGCAAAGTAATCAAAGGAATTGCTCATGAGCATCAAGACGATTGTGATTACTCGCCCTAGTGGGCAGGCTCAACAATTGATCGAGGCGCTTAACTCCAGTTTGCGCAGTAGCGAGATACCTCAAGAGAATTTTCCAAAAATTATCTCCTTACCTTTGCTGACTATTGTCCCTAAAAATGATACTCGTCTTGCCGAGCTCATCCCTAATGCCTTAAAAGATGCAGACCTAGCTATTTTTGTTAGTCCCAATGCGATTGAATGTGTGATGCGTTTGCTTAATAGATCCTGGCAAGATCTTTCTGAAAAACCTATTCCGATAGGGGTTATGGGCGGCAGTAGCCAGCAGGCTTTGCACCATCACTATGTTGGTATGGAAACTTCCCCTACGCCGATCTTCATTCCCCAACACAATGACCAATGGGATTCTGAAGGATTATGGTCTGAGCTGCTGAAATTAAACTGGGATTGGTCTTCGCGCAAGGTAATTATTTTTAAAGGTGAAGGAGGGCGCGACTGGCTGGCCGATACTTTAAAAGCTGCAGGAGCCGCTGTTGAGTCTATTTCAGTGTATTCCAGAGTGCCTTTGGACCCAGATAGTCCGCCGTGGAAAGCAATCCATGGGTTAGATTTTTCTCAATCGCTTTGGCTGCTGACTTCATCGGAGGCGGTACGTTATTTAGGTCAAGTAGCTCACGATCAATTCCCGCAGGCCTTAAATAAAGCTTGCGCACTTTGTCCCCATCATAAAATTACTGACGCAGCAGAGGTCATTGGTTTTGGTGAGGTTTTTACCTGCGAGCCAGGAGACGCTGCTTTAATTGAAGCGACTAAGGTTTGGTTGGATAGCTCAGTAAGTTAGGTAAGAATACTTCTGTGACAAGCAGTGGACGAGACTTCAAGCTATAGAGAGTGCGTCTACCCCAAGCTGGAGATGGGAGATCGCTATATCTTTTAGAGCATTTTTTCCAAAGAGTATTTCTCTTATTTAAGTGAGCTATCTCACGGATGACCTTTTGTTGACTCTGCTTATGGGATTTAGCAAACAAGACTGCCCCCAAAGGACGCTTTCCTAAACGCAGTATGGGGTAATTACTACCACAAGAGCTTGCTGCTGGGATGATGCTATGGGCCATGACGAGGGGCACTTGGTTTGCACAAAGCAATACCTCACGTACTCGACATCGTTTGATCTTGAAATGAAAATAGCGACTTTCGTCGCTATTGAGGTTTTGGCGGCAATCACTCAGAACCAGTACCTCTAGTTTCTGACCAATAGCACGCTCAATTTTTTGAGTTAAAGACCCAGTGTCGCTAAGCCAAGATTGCCACTCACGTGGCGCTTGATGGAGCTCACCGGAATCGACTCGATTCCATACAGAACGGAGGCGACCACGGTGAGACATGTTTAACTACCGCTGAAGTTTTTGCGTTGACCGCCTGTTGCTGGTTTAGCAAAACGTGGACCAGCCGATGGACGTGAATCCGAAGAGCGTGCAGGACGTGAGTCAGCAGACCGTGCAGGACGTGAATCGGCAGAGCGTGCAGGACGTGAATCCGCAAAACGGTTACCTGGACGTGAATCACCCGAAGCAGGACGTGAGTCACCAGTAGAAGCAGGGCGTGAATCCGATGAACGGGATTCATAATGATTGCCTGAGCGGTTTCCACCACCGCCACCACCAGAACGAGACTCCGAACGTGCGCCTGAGCCATAACGACCGCCGCCACCACCACCAGAACGACTACCACCGCCTGGGCGACCGCCACCACCGCTAGGACGACCACCGCCACCACCACCAAAACTAGGCTTTGCTTGTGGCTCAAGGCCGGCGATAACTGAAGCAACGATGTCTTGCTGTGTAAAGCGTTCAATATTGCGAATCTTGGCGCGATCACGATGTTCAACCAAAGTGATAGCAACACCGTTACGACCAGCGCGTCCAGTTCTACCGATGCGATGCGTATAGTCTTCTGGTTTCATTGGCAAGCCAAAATTAATCACGTGACTAATACGGGGTACATCAATGCCGCGAGCGGCCACATCAGTCGCGACCAAAATCTTGGTATGACCTTTGCGAAGAGACTCCAGACGACGCATCCGAACAGCTTGAGGCATTGCGCCGTGTAAGGCGCTCGCTTCGTAACCAGCTGCACGCAAAGTGTCAGCAATTTTTTCACTTTCAACTTGAGTACTTGCAAAAACGACGGCTTGATCCAAGGAAGCATCAGCCAAAATGTGCTCAAGCAATTTATGTTTGTGTGACGTGCTATCAGCCCAATGCAGCTTCTGTTCGATATTCGCATGCTTTGCACCTGCATGAGCAAGTTCAATTCGTTTGGCGTTAGTAGTTAACTCATTAGCCAAAGACATAATCTTTGGTGCGAAAGTTGCAGAGAACATTAAAGTTTGGTTACGACCAGAACAGCGTTTGTCAATTGCCTCGAGGTCATCAGCAAATCCCATGTCAAGCATGCGATCAGCTTCATCGATAACGAGTTGTTTTACATCACCCAAGTGAATCGCTTTGCTGTCGCACAAGTCGAGTAAACGGCCTGGTGTCGCAACTACTAAAGATGCACCTTTAATCGCTTGGATCTGCTTGCCGTAAGGCATGCCACCCATAACGGTTGCAATTCGGATGCCTCTTAGGCCGCGAACTAAGTTCACTGCATCAGCGGTTACCTGTTGTGCTAATTCACGCGTAGGGCAGAGTACCAAGACCTTAGGTTGTGCGCGACCTGGCGCGGGTGCTGAGCCATTTGGGTTATCTTCAATCAGTTGATGAATTAAAGGCAATAAAAAGGCGGCGGTTTTGCCGCTACCAGTTTGGCTGCTGACCAATAAATCACCACCAGCCAATGCCGCAGGTACAACCTGAGCTTGAACTTCGGTGGCTTGGGTATAACCCAATTCAGCAACGTTTTTGAGAAGTGAGGCAGCTAAGCCAAAAGACTGAAATGAATTTCCAGTCTGCTTTGAGTCTTGAGACTCGTGATTAGTTTCTTTAGAAAAAGTCATGCTATTACCCATCCCTTTTAAGGAATGTCTCCGTATGTACACTCTTTGTTTTTTGTGAGTGTGATGGTCAAAGGCATCGACCATCAGACAAGCGGCAGCGTTGTTGTGTTTATGACTTCTAAACTAATCGCTGAAATATAGCTGGGGGGCGATGAATCAAATTGCTTTGAAAAAGCCTCCCATTATGACATTTGTAAGGGGGCAATACAAGGGTTTTCCCCAAATTAATTATGATGTAGGTATGCATTGGCTCTTAGCGCCCTCGAATTTTGGAGTAATTGATTTCCCGGCTTACTTGCTGGGAGTAATTTTTACGATCCTGTTTCCAGGTCCAAACTCTCTCTACATCCTAACTATTACCTCTCAAAGAGGGTGGCGTGCGGGGGTATGGGCATCCCTCGGCATTTTCATGGGAGATGCCATTTTGATGATTGGTGTTGCAGTGGGTGCGGCAACACTACTAAATTCTTCCCCAATGATTTTTAATCTTGTTCGAACGCTGGGCGCAGGGTATCTCGCATGGATGGGATACAACCTGATTCGGAGTGGTTTACGGTGCCACAACAGATCTGAGTCAACAGTTAATGCGCTTGAGAGGTCGAATTACTTCAGTAGCCTGCATCCCACTTTAGCGGCCTTAACTTTATCCCTGACCAACCCTAAAGCAATCTTTTTCTTTATCTCTTTTTTTGCGCAATTCATTGATCCTGGGTACGCTCATCCAGTACATCCATTTTTATATTTAGCTATTGTTTTACAGTTGGTGAGCATGTCATATTTGGCAAGTCTCATTTTTGCCGGGAAATTCTTTTTGAATTTCTTCCAAAAAGAACCGCGTTATGCTGCTCTTTTTTGGATATTCGTTGGGCTATTACTTATCGGCTTTGCAGGCAGAATATTGTTATAGGGCTTATTTTTTTAATATTTCATCTTAACCAGCGCAATAGACGTTCTACCTTTTTGCCATAAGGTGGCCGAATAAGCTTAGTTCCGCTAAAAATCTTTGAACCCAAAATGCCGCGCACCTCTAAAACAGATTTGCGATGACTAAAGGTTTCATAGCCTGACTTACCGTGATAATTGCCCATTCCGCTTGCGCCGATCCCGCCAAAAGGTAAGCTTTCTACGGCCACCTGTAGCAGGGTGTCATTAATGGCAACGCCGCCAGAATGGGTTTCGTTTAAAACGCGTTGCATATTTATTTTATTTTTTCCAAACCAATACAGTGCGAGAGGGTTTGGCCTGCTATTGATAAAGTGGATGGCGGCAGAGACATCACTCACTGCAATGATAGGCAAAATAGGGCCGAAGATTTCTTCCTGCATGATGAGTGCGTCTTCAGGGACGTCGACTAAGGCAACGGGTGTAAAGCTGCTGGATTGGCTGTTGCCAGTATTTAACAGGGGAATGACCTGGGCACCACGATTGACAGCATCTCTTACCAAATGATGCCAGCGTATAAATTGCTCTTCATCAATAGGCCCCGTCAATTCTTCGGGACTATTAAATTGGGTATGAGCTGCTAGCTGGAGTTCCTTGACTAGAGCATCGCGATTGCTATGCTGAACCAAAACATAGTCTGGGGCAATGCAGGTTTGTCCACTATTGAGTAGCTTGCCGTAAATAATGCTGTCCGCCACATCTTTGAGATTGGCAGATAAATCAACAATCGCAGGGGACTTTCCGCCAAGCTCAAGGGTTATTGGAGTTAAATGATCTGCGGCAGAGCGCATTACTTTTTTCCCAACGCTTTCCGAGCCGGTAAAAAAGAGGTGGTCAAAAGGCAGCTCTGCAAAAGATTGCGCTACTTCTACGCCGCCAGTAGTGACGCAAAATTCACTGGGGTGAAAGTATTCTTGAATGAGTGCCGCTAAAAATCCTGAAGTACGCGAGCTTCTTTCGGAGGGTTTAAGCCAAACACGGTTTCCAGCAGCAAGGGCCGCGATCGCTGGTGCAAGGGCGAGTTGGATGGGGTAGTTCCAAGGGCTCATGATACCCACCACACCAATGGATTGAGTTTGAGTCCAAGCATGGGAAGCGCCCATAAAAAATGGAGTTTCAACTAGCGTGGGCTTCATCCATTCCTTAAGATACTTGCGAGTGTATTTACAGGCCTGGTACACCATTTGAAATTCAGCCAGCCGGCTTTCAATAGGATGGCGTACCCCAAAATCCGCTATCAATACCTTGCAAATCTTTTCTTCATTAGCAGAAATCATCTGCTCAATACGCCCTATTCGCTCGAGACGAAGCTCTAGACTAGGGTTGGGTTCTGCGGCATAAGCTGCCTTAATTTCATCTAATTGGAGCGTAAAACGATTCATGGGTATTGGACGTAAAGGTGACAAGCAAGGGATTGAATAAGGCATTAGGATAAAGCCATGAACAAAATTGACCATAAAAATGAGGCTTCTTTGGAGCGCGCCACCCTTGGCGGGGGATGTTTTTGGTGTTTAGAGGCTGTGTACCAGCAAATTCAGGGTGTTAAAGCGGTGGTGTCTGGCTATGGTGGCGGGGCAAGACCTAATCCGAGCTATGAATCTGTATGTACTGGAGTCAGTGGGCATGCGGAAATTGTGGATGTGTATTTTGATCCCAAGATCGTCTCTTATCGCGATTTATTGGAAATATTTTTTGTAATTCATGACCCCACAACCTTGAACTATCAAGGCAATGATCGTGGTACGCAATACCGTTCAGTAATATTTACACATGGTGAGATACAAGCTGGTGAAGCGCATGAGGTAGTTGAGGAGTTAGAGAAGTCGGGAATTTACTCGGGCCCGATTGTGACGCAGATTGAATCGGCGCCCCCGATTTACCCCGCAGAAGACTACCACCAGGATTATTTCCGCCAACATCCGGGTCAAGGCTATTGCATGGCGGTAGTAGCGCCTAAGTTAGCTAAATTTAGGGCGAAATTTAAATCACTGATTGCAGCAGATTTTGCTTAAGTAAGCTCAGGGCGCTAGGCGAGCTATACGCCAGGCACTGTTTTCCAGTTGATAGTGGATGCGGTCATGCAGACGCGATGGGCGACCTTGCCAAAATTCGATTTCTGTTGGATGTAGGCGATATCCACCCCAATGCTCTGGGCGTGGAGGAGTTTCTCCAAATTCGCTTTTAAATTTTTCCTCAGACTGTTCCAAAAATTCTCGATCGGGAATTTCTGCGCTTTGAGGTGAAGCCCACGCTCCAATTCGGGAGGCAGCAGGGCGAGAATGAAAATATTCATCACTTTCGGAGGCTGAGACACGCTCCACTAAGCCTTTAATGCGGACCTGACGCTCCAACTCATGCCAGTGAAAGAGTAGGGCGGCTTGGGGCCTGATCGCCAATTCCCTCCCTTTTTGACTTCCATAGTTTGTAAAAAAGGTAAATCCATTTTGATCCGCGCCTTTTAGTAAGACAATACGAGCTGATGGATTGCCTGCTACATCTGCTGTGGCTAAAGTCATTGAATTGGGTTCGGGACATTCAGCTTGAATGGCTTGATCAAACCAAACCTGAAATAAGGCTAGCGGATCGCTAGGAACTTCAGTTTCCGTTAGCTGGCCAAAGGTGTAGTTTTTACGAAGTTGTGCGATGGAGTCCATTTGTTCAGTATAAAGAGAAGTTATGGCAGAAGATAAAATAGAAATTAGCCCAGAAGACGGCGTGCAAGATCGTCGTTTTGGGGGCGTAGAAAGGCTCTATGGACCAGAGCTGCATAAACGTTTTCAAAATGCGATAGTGGTAGTGGCTGGCTTAGGCGGTGTTGGTTCTTGGGCGGCCGAAGCGCTTGCGCGTACAGGTATTGGGCACCTAGTTTTAGTGGACTTTGATCATATTGCCAAGAGCAATACCAATCGTCAATTGCATGCCTTGGAAGGTGAGTACGGCAAAGCCAAGGTGCAGGCCATGAGCGAGCGAATGCGTCTTATTAATCCAGATATTGAGCTCACTTCTTGGGATGCGTTTTTAGAGCCAGACAACTTAGACGAAATTATTCCTGTGGCTGCTTTGGTATTGGATGCGACAGATTCAGTCCAAACCAAGGTTGCTTTAGCGGCTTGGGCTGTCAAAAATAATCGTGCTTTGGTAATGTGTGGAGCTGCTGGTGGTAAGTCTGACCCCACTTCAGTCCGTTGCGATGATCTCTCTAGAACTGAACAAGACGCTCTTCTTGCGAAGGTGCGTGTAGGTCTGCGCACCGATCATGGTTTTTCAAGGGATCTGAAAAAACGCATGGGTGTGCGGGCAATTTATTCACATGAGCCTCGTGCTGGTACCGCTAGTGGCGGGCTTGCTTGCTCTGGGTATGGCTCTACGGTAATGGTGACTGCTGCTTGTGGTTTAGCGGCCGCTGCAGAGATTTTAAATCTCATCGCCACACTCAAATAAAAGCGATTTTCGCGCTTAACTTAAATCAGACACCAGAGAGGCTAATGTCTCTGGAGCGAGACTTTTGACCTGCATGGGATATTCCTTGTGATCACAGCCTACCATCATCTGAGCGCCAGCCTTTAAAGCTTTTTTCATACCTTCCGATAAATCAAAACACATAAAATGTACTGCTGAGATTTTTTCTTGTGCGGAGCATTCGAGATCCTCATCTGCGAGCGCATATAGCCGTGGCTGTCCTTTTACTTCGATAAATATCTGGCGCTCAATTCCTGCTAACTTGACTAATGCTAGCTTACGATCAGCTTCGTTGGGATATTCCACCATCATCGTCGCTTTGAAATTAGAGCCATCAGGAACTAAAGGGTTATAGGCATTTAACTCATTTTGAATGGATTCTTCCGTGGAGACTCCCTCCACCCGTAACATTTCTTGAATTTGGTAGCGCATTAAAAACTCACTCTCAAAGATCATGGTGAGATGATCGCCCAGATGAACGGTGCGCAAGCGATGCTCAGCAGTAGCTTTTTCGCGAAAAGCAGGCCGCTCCTTGTTATAAGTCTCAAGACTTAAGAGGCTTTCACTGGTAATTTTCCCCATGGCGCTGTATTCCTAATAGTTCTTTTGATTAAAAACGGAATCAAATGCCGTAAGCTTTAGTAAACGTGGTTAGTGGATAGACTATTTTTGATTTTGCAAATCTAGAGAGTTGCAAAGCGAAGTCTCTAAACTACCCTCAGGCGTTGTCATGTCTGCCCTTCATTATCTTAATAATATTAATTCCCGTCATTACGGGGATAGTGTATGGCGTAGGAGTCAGATAGCAAAATTGCATTGATTAACATTATTAATAATAAAAACCTAACTAACTGAATTTATGGACCTTTCCGCTTTAACGCTCTCTGCTGGGGTAGTCGCCCTCGCAGAAATGGGTGACAAGACCCAGTTGCTCTCCTTAATGCTGGCTGCTCGCTATCCCAAGCAAGCCGTGGCTATTATTGCCGGCATATTTATTGCCACAATCGCAAATCATGCTTGCGCTGCCTTTTTGGGTCAGTGGCTGACAACTTTGATGAGTGCCGAGATTCTGAAATGGGTCTTAAGCGTCAGTTTTTTGAGTATCGGATTGTGGCTCTTGGTGCCAGATCATATCGAGGATGGGGCTGACTCTAAGGTAGCTGATCGCGCCTCTCGGGTGTTCCTGCTGACGGTGGGTATGTTCTTCCTAGCTGAGATGGGGGATAAGACTCAAATTGCCACCATTGCCTTGGGCGCGCGCTATGCCGATGTTGTATCAGTCACAATTGGCACTACTTTGGGGATGATGTTGGCTAATGTGCCAGCGGTTTGGGTTGGGCAGAAATTTACTAGACGCATGCCGATTAAATGGGTGCATGCCGTTGCAGCTGCAACTTTTATTTCCATTGGGATTGCCACCTTAATTTGGGGTTGAGTCCAAAGCACTTAACCTCTTCAAGCGCAAGGAGCTCGGGGGACTTAAAATCAGTACATGAAAACCGATCTCCCACAAAGCTTTCGCAGGCTTGAATACCGCGCTCCGATTTATACCTTTGGTCAGGTTGAGCTTGACATTGCTTTAGACCCCGCTAGAACGATAGTCAAAAGTCGTTTGGAGGTGTTGCCTGGTAATAGCCATCAGGCTGGCGCACCACTAATTTTGCAAGGTCATGAATTGGAATTTGTGAGTCTGCGAGTTAATGGGCAGGCACATCGTCAGTTTGAGTTAACTCCAGAGTTACTGACGATCCACTCAATTCCTGATGGTGGTCAAACTCCCTTTATTGTTGAAATTATTTGCGTGTGCACGCCTAATAAAAATACCTCTCTCATGGGGCTATATGTTTCAAATGGGAACTACTTTACCCAGTGTGAAGCAGAAGGGTTTCGAAAGATTACTTACTTCTTAGATAGACCTGATGTGATGGCGCGCTATCGCGTCACCTTGCGGGCGCGGGAGGAGGAGTGCCCCATCCTACTATCAAATGGAAATTTAGTTTGCACTGAAAAATTGCCTAATGGTTGGCACTTGGCTACCTGGGAAGACCCCTTTCCAAAGCCATCCTATTTGTTTGCATTAGTTGCTGGAAAATTGGAATGTATTGAAGAAACAATTACTACCAGCAGTGGCGCAAAAAAGTTGTTGCAAATTTGGGTCGAGCCGCACGATCTTAAGAAAACTCGTCATGCGATGGACTCCTTAATTGCTTCAATTCATTGGGATGAAAGGCGCTATGGCCTTGAATTGGATCTTGATCGATTCATGATTGTTGCGGTGGGTGATTTTAATATGGGGGCGATGGAAAATAAAGGCCTTAATGTCTTTAATACTAAATATGTACTGGCTCAGCCAGAGACGGCAACTGATGCTGACTTTGCGAACATTGAAAGCGTAGTTGCGCATGAGTATTTCCATAACTGGACTGGTAACCGCGTCACTTGTCGTGATTGGTTTCAACTTTCATTAAAAGAAGGTTTAACCGTTTTTCGTGATCAAGAATTCTCAGCTGATCAAATGGGTAGCGAATCAGGTAGGGCTGTAAAACGCATTGAGGATGTGCGCCTATTGCGCCAGTTGCAATTTCCAGAAGATGCCGGTCCTATGGCGCATCCCATCCGCCCAGATGAGTACCAGGAGATCAACAACTTTTATACCGTCACCGTCTATGAAAAGGGTGCTGAGGTGGTACGTATGTACCAAACCCTATTAGGCATAGATGGCTTTCGCAAAGGAATGGACCTGTACTTTAAGCGTCATGATGGTCAAGCAGTTACCTGCGATGATTTCTTGGCTGCAATGGCTGATGCCAATGTGCGCGATCTTACGCAATTCGGGAATTGGTATAGTCAAGCTGGCACACCTCAAGTGCAAGTGCAAGAGCACTACGACGCGGACAGAAAGCAGTTTCAACTCACATTAACTCAAAGCTGCACTGCAAGTGCTGGACAGTTGGATAAGAAGGCATTTCATATTCCGCTGAAGATGCGTTTACTGACCAGCGCTGGAGACCAGCCAGAACATTTACTTGAGCTGACAGAAGAACAGCAATCGTGGACGTTCGATAACGTTTCCGAGCGGCCTGTGCTGTCACTTAATCGGGGATTCTCAGCGCCTATCAATTTAGATTTTGTGCAGAGAGAAGCAGATTTAATAGCCTTATTTTCAGATGATGACGATGCTTTTAATCGTTGGGAGGCTGGTCAAAAGTTAGCCATGCAAATGATTCTAAAAAATCGCTTGCCTGATAAATCTCTGATCAATGCTTACCGTCAGATTTTAATAGACCAACATTTAGATCCCGCATTTAAAGAGTTGGCATTAACGCTCCCAGCGGAGACCTATTTATATGAGCAGTGCACTAGCGTAGATCCACAACAAATTTATAGTCAACGTAGGGCATTTCGCCATGCTATCGCCAGTGAACTCAGGTTAGAGTGGGCGGCCCTGTATCAACAAATGCAAACTGCTGAACCCTTTAATGCAGATGCTCTTAGTGCCGGTAAACGTGCTCTTAAAAATCTAGCGCTTAGTATGTTGCTTGAAGCAGACCCTCTGATTTGGTCGCCAATGGCAGTAAATCAATACCAAACCGCTGACAATATGACTGACCGTTATGCCGCTTTGGCGGGATTGGTGATTCATGGATCAGTTTCAGCAGGCGTTTGTTTGGAAGATTTCTATACCCGCTTTGCTGATGATGCTTTGGTGATTGATAAATGGTTTGCTTTGCAATCTAGTCGTCCACCTGTTAAAGGTGCTATATCTACCTTAGAAAATGCAAAGCGATTACTTGGGCATGACGCATTTAAGATGAATAACCCAAACCGAGTTCGTAGCGTCATTCATGCATTTTGCATGAATAATCCCGCTAGCTTTCATCAGCCCGATGGCAGTGGTTATGCATTCTGGGTTGATTCTGTCCTCGCGCTAGATCCAGTAAACCCGCAAGTTGCTGCTCGTTTAGCCAGAGCTTTGGATCGCTGGCGCAATTTTGCGCAGCCCCACCAAAGCCAGATGCATGCTGCATTACAGCAAGTAGCAAGCTGTCAGACGCTTTCGGCAGATGTGAAAGAGGTGGTAACTAAGGCCTTGGGAAATTAATCTTTTTCAGAACAAGGCAAAATAGACCTTATAGAGCAACATACCCATTACGGAGAAACCCCTTTTGACCACCCAAAGTAACTTCAACACCAATTTTAAACAATATTTAAAAACTGCCACAGTAAAGGGCGCAAGCATCCCTAGTGGCTTGCAAGAGCTACTTTTGGCGGTTGCCAATACTTGCGCTACCTTGAGTCATGAAGTGGCACAGGGCGCCTTAATTGGGTTGTTGGGTTCTGCTGGTACGGGCAACGTGCAGGGTGAAGTTCAGCAAAAACTCGATGTCATTGCTAATGATTTATTAATTGAAGGAGTGCAGGAGTGTAGGTCCCTCGCTGGTTTGGCTTCTGAGGAGATGGAATTACCTATGGCGGTTCAGGGTACTGGCGATTACTTGCTCTTGTTCGACCCCCTTGATGGCTCTTCTAACATTGACGTCAATGTCTCGATTGGCACGATTTTTTCTGTACTGAAAAAGCAGGATCCACCCACTCCATTACAAACTTCAGACTTTTTACTAACGGGACGCCATCAAGTGGCCGCTGGTTATGTGGTCTACGGCCCTCAGACAACTATGGCATTGACCTTGGGTGACGGTGTTGCAATGTTTACTCTCAATAAGGTAAGTGGTGAATTCGTATTAGTTAAGCATGCTGTTGAGATTGCTCATTCCTCAAAAGAGTTTGCTATTAATATGTCAAATATGCGCCATTGGGCTGAGCCGGTTCGTCGCTATGTGGACGAGTGCCTTGCTGGTGTGAGCGGTAAGCGGGATAAAGATTTTAATATGCGCTGGATTGCTTCAATGGTGGCAGATGTCCATCGCGTATTGACTCGTGGCGGTATCTTTATGTACCCCTGGGATCAACGTGAGCCCCACAAACCTGGCAAGTTGCGCTTAATGTATGAAGCCAACCCCATGAGCTTCTTGGTGGAGCAGGCCGGTGGTGTTTCTACTAATGGGGACCAGCTAATCATGGATTTGATCCCTACGGATTTACATGAGCGTGTCTCTGTGATGCTAGGTTCTAGAGAAGAGATAGAGCGCTTGCAGCGCTATCATTCAGAGGCTTAGCGGGCTACGGAACTAAAACACTTGTCTTTGAAACAAAAATACCCAATCAATGATTGGGTATTTTGCGATCAGGGATGTGTTTCAAGCTCCCAATTGAGTCTGCACCTTTTCCTTTAGGTAGGCAAGCGATTCTTCCACTTGGTCAATCAGGATTAGGCAAATATCCCCAGGGGCTAAATCATTCAAGGCGGTATCAATTGCAAGAAATTCACCAGTGATCTCTTTTACTTGATGGGCCTTGGTGGCGCCAACCAAACCTTCTTGCAGAAGTTTTAAGACCTCACCATCTTCGCGACCTCGTTGACATTGATCTTGATACAAAATCACATTATCAAAAGTATTTCCTAAGATACGTGTGAGATCTCGGATATCTTCATCACGGCGATCGCCCGCACCGCTAATCACCACATGACTCTTCTTGGGCTTCATAGCTTCAATGGCGCTAGCAAGAGCACGCATGGCATCGGGGTTATGCCCGTAATCTGCAATGACGGTAGCGCCTTTATATTCGAAGCGATTAAATCGGCCCGGCACCGCATTGGCAGAGCTCTCAAAAGAATGCAGGCCGCGCGCAATTTTTTCTGCATCAAGGCCTAGCGCCCAAGCGGCACCAATAGAGGCCATCACATTTTCAATCTGAAAGCCAAGAACCCCATTCTGGGTGAGTGGAATTTCACTCACAGGGAAGCGATACAGTACGCGAGCTCCTTTGGAGGCAACAATATAAGCACCATCAAAGTAGATTACTTTTTTATTTTTTGCGCGGTGTGCGGCAATTACTGGATGATGTTGGTTCTGGGCGAAGAAAATCACCCGACCCGTGCACACATCACCCATCTTAACCACCATTGGATCTGCCGCGTTGAGCACTGCTGCTCCAGTAGGGGCCACATTCTGGACAATGACGCGTTTTAAGATCGCCAAATCCTCAACGCTAGTAATGTAGTTCAGACCTAAGTGGTCGCCTTCACCAATATTAGTAACAACGGCGACTTCACATCGATCAAAGCCCAAGCCTTCGCGCAACATACCACCGCGAGCGGTTTCTAAAACCGCTGCATCTGTATCGGGATGCATTAGGACATTGCGGGCACTCTTAGGACCACTGCAATCTCCAGAGTCTATCAGTCGATGATTAATATATACGCCATCAGTAGTGGTCATTCCCACGCGCAGACCGGTCTCGTTGATGAGGTGAGAAATTAATCGCACAGTAGTGGTTTTACCGTTAGTTCCAGTAACAGCAACCACTGGAATCCGACCGTCTTCACCGGGTGGGTACATCATGTTAATAATGTCCTCACCTACAGGGCGGCTTTTGCCGTAAGAAGGTTTTAGATGCATACGCAGCCCAGGTGCGGCGTTGACTTCAACAATGCCGCCGCCCTGCTTTTCTAGGGGTTTATAGATCGCCTCACACAGGATATCTACGCCAGCAATATCTAAGCCAATCATTTGCGCTGCGGCAACGGCACTCGCTGCGACATCAGGATGCACATCATCAGTAACGTCGGTGGCAGTTCCACCAGTACTTAGGTTGGCGTTATTGCGCAATAGTACGCGTTCACCTGTTTTAGGAATGTATTGCGGGGAGAGTTGGGAGCTTGCTAAATGGGCTAACGCAATGTCGTCAAAGCGAATTTTGGTTAAGGCAGTAGCATGTCCATCGCCACGTAATGGGTTCTTGTTTTCGAGCTCTACTAACTGGGCAATCGTATGTGTGCCATCGCCTACTACTTGAGCAGGTTCACGACGAGCCGCTGCTGAAAGGCGGTTGCCAACAACAAGCAGGCGGTAATCAGCGCCGGGCAGATAGCGTTCCACAATAGTTTCACGACCAAATGCTTGGGTAACGATAAAGCCAGCGCGCACCTCCGCTTCAGTTTGAATATTGGCTACGACACCCTTACCCTGGTTTCCATCTTTGGGTTTAAGAACAATTGGACCGCCAATTTTTTGAGTGGCACGCCAGGCATCATCAGCAGTGGTGACCACTTCACCAATCGGAACTGAAACCCCTGCAGCTGACAACAAATTCTTAGTGAGTTCTTTATCCTGTGCAATCGCTTCGGCAATGGCGCTGGTATTGCTAGTCTCGGCAGCTTGAATGCGCTTTTGTTTGCTACCCCAGCCAAACTGCACCATGCTACCCTCAGTCATGCGGCGAAAAGGGATATTGCGTTGAACTGCTGCATCGACAATCGAGCTGGTGCTGGGACCCAAACGAACATCCTCATACAGGGCTTCTAATTCGGAGAGGGCGGCAGCCAGGTCGAATGGAGCATCATTTAAGGTTGCCTGAATCAGCGCAAAGGCAAAATCAAACGCCATGCGCCCAACAACTTCCTCAGAGTATTCCGCCACGACCTGATAAACGCCAGGCTCAACGGTTTGCACTGTGCGACTAAAGGTGACGGGGCAACCTGCTTGAGACTGAAGACCAAGCGCCGCGTGCTCTAAAGCATGGGCTAAAGAGAGTACTTCATTATGACCACCACGACGCATGCTTCCCAGCTGAGGAAAACGTTCACGAATCTTGGTCTCAAATTGCGGAATGGAATCAATAGAGCGTTCATTATCTTCGCAAGAAACAATCGCTTCTAAGGCAGTGTGGCGGCTCCATAAATTAGGGCCGCGCAGCATACGAATTCGGGTGATTTCCAATTAAGCCCCTGCTGGAACGCTGGAATCAGAAACAAAAGTTTCTGCGCCAGCTTCAATAACGTTGAATGGAATGTCTAGAGCCCAAGCGGCCCCAATAGCTGCACCTAAGTTCATGGATTTCCATGGGGTGCTTGAATCTGATTCTGAGTGACGTGGCACGGGAATACTTTTTTGATCTTGATTGCCCAGTTTTAGCGTAATTTGTTGCTTGCCAACTAAGACTACGCGACCACGATTTTTGAGGTGGGTTTGGACAACCTCAGATGAAGAGTCTTGTGTGAAGTAAATAACCTCACCATCACAAAGTTCGGCCATTTGTGCCACCATTGGATCATCCGCATTAAGTACGGCAACCCCTTGAGGTAGTACTACGTCAACCTGTGTCCTCACCACACTAAATATCTGTTCTTCATCAAAAATAGCATATTGAGGAAAGTTTGCGCTGGAATCGACATTCAATACAACTCCTACTTGGCAGCGATCGTAAGCCAAGCCTTCAATGAGCATTGATAAATTATTATTTTCAATAACAGCGGCTTGAACTGCGCGATTCAGTAATGTACGACGGGCATTTTCCCAATTGGCTGCATTGCTTTTCTGAATAGCGCGGTGGCCAAAAAATAAGCCCTTACTACATGAAAGGCCAACATAAAGATTGGTCAGGCGCAAAAAATGCGCAATCATTTCTGCTACAGGTGTTTTACCGCGAGCACCTGCAACGCCCACTACAGGAATGCGGTACTCAACACCGGGCGGGAAAAGGTGGTTAGCAATTTCTTTGCCTACGGGCTGAGGCTTGCCACTGGCAGGTTTTAAATGCATTAATAAACCAGGGCCAGCATTTACTTCAACAATTGCTGCATTTTGCGATTCGAGGGGTTTGCTAATATCTTGTGCAACCAAGTCGACGCCTGCAATCTCTAAGCCAACAACACGGGCCGCTAATGCTACTTGGCTGGCCACTTCGGGATGTACTAAATCAGTAACATCAAAGGCGACATTTCCATTGCTTTGAATGAGTACTTTTTGATCGACAAGAGGGATGCTTTCGCCTACCAGTTTTTGACGTGCTAATTCCAGTTCCACTGCGGAGTCAATGCGCACAGGGTTGAGTGGGTGTTCTTCGGCTGTACCACGACGGGGATCGGAATTAATTTGAATTCGTATGAGATCAAGCACAGTATGCTGCCCATCACCAGTAATCCAAACCGTTTCTCCTTTGGCAGCAGCAACTACTTTATTGCCAACAACCAATAGGCGATGCTCATCCCCAATAATATGACGCTCTACCAATACTTCGCTACCTTCATTAATGGCAACAGCATAGGCTGCTTCAATTTCTGTCTGGGTATGCAGGTTGATAAAAACACCGCGACCATGATTGCCATCGATTGGCTTGACTACGACTGGTAGGCCAATGTCTTGAGCGGCCTCCCAAGCATCATCAGCGCTGGTGACTGTTCTCCCTTTAGGAGTAGGTACCCCAGCACTAGCTAATAAACTCTTTGTGAGATCCTTATCGCGTGAGATCGTCTCAGCAATCGCGCTAGTCTGATCCGTCTCTGCTGTCCAAATGCGACGTTGATTCGCGCCATAACCCAGTTGGACTAAATTACCTTCCGATAAACGAATAGATGGTATGCCGCGTTCTTCAGCGGCATTGACGATGCAGGCCGTGCTTGGTCCTAGCAAGAGGTCGTCTGCAAGCTCGCGCAGATTTTCAATGATAGTGTCGACTTCGGTAGCAGAATTTTGAGTATCTTGAGCAAGCGCAAGGTAAAGATCTTTAGCGTACTTGAGGGCAGTCAGAGTTACCTCTTCATTAATAGCGCTCACCATCACTTTGTAAACACTGCGTCGGTCGCCATCACGAGCTTTACCAAAACCACCGGGAATACCAGCTAAATTTTGTAGTTCTAAAGTTAAGTGCTCCAGGATATGGGCAGGCCAGGTACCTTCTTCGACGCGCTTAAGAAAGCCACCAGCTTCGCCATAGCTACAACGATGCTCTTGCAGGCTGGGGAGAGCCTTGACAAGGCGATCATAAAATCCGGGAATCAGGTTGGAAGGATAGTCTTCCAAGTCACCAATATCAATCCAAACCTCAAGGACTGGGTGGTAAGTCCACATATTGGGGCCGCGTAGATGCTTGACACTCAAGATCTCAATGGTTTTATCTAGTAATTGGGGCATGTGTGGAATGGCGATAATCAGCGCCACTATGGGCGGGGACGTCTCAGACTGTCTCTCTGTTTCTAGTAATTATTGGAAATCCACAAAATTAGCAAAAATGCGTAAAAAAGCCTACTTCGCTAATTTAACGGTTTTGAGTACACCTAAGTTGACATAGATAGTAAATCTAAAATAGCCTAGCTCCACTATACTTTTAGAGTCAATGAAGCCAGAAATTTCCCATTCCACTCCTGCAATCCCAAGCAATTGGTTCGGCATAGTACAGGCATTCCAGCCGCCTATTAAAGGTCTTGATGCCATACTGGCGTGGGCTGAGTTAGATTTAGACGGAGTAATGCGTTTTGAAAAAAGCCTGCTTTGCCTGACTTCTGAGGGCTTATTTTGGACTGATGGTGAGCGTGTAGAAATTTGGCCTATGAGTCTTGAGGCCCATCTTTTGCATGGTGATCATGCCGGTGTGGGGCATCTCAAGCTAGAAACTTCAGCAAGTTTAATGCGAATTTGGTATTTTACCTTGGGCATAAATCCTCAGGTTTTACGCTTGCAGACTGCCTTTAAGCAATTGGCCCGCGGCGATCAGTCCAGTATGGCACTCGATACTGTTACCCAATACGATAAGCAGGTCTGCCCGGTATGTCTGAGTCCAAAACCAGCCAATTCAGATGCGTGCCCTACTTGCGATCCAGAGAATGACCAGCCTCCCTCAACTTGGACCTTATTTAAGTTATGGCGCTTTGCTCGACCTTATAAGAAAGAGCTTTTACTGGGATTTGTTCTGACCTTGCTGTCCACTGGCGCTACCTTAATTCCACCTTATCTCACGATGCCTTTGATGGATCATGTGTTAATTCCTTATGAACGTGGCAATCCAATTGATTTTCAACTAGCCAGCACCTATTTGCTGGCTTTATTTGCTGCTTCAATTGTGGCTTGGGGTTTGGGTTGGTGGAAGACTTACCTGCTGGCATTGGTGAGTGAACGAATTGGCGCTGACCTACGCAACACCACGTTTGAGCATCTCCTCAAGCTTTCCTTGGAATACTTTGGCGGCAAAAGAACTGGTGATCTCATTGCCCGAATTGGTGCGGAGACTGATCGGATTTGCGTATTTTTATCGCTGTATGCATTGGACTTTGCCACTGATGTCTTGATGATTCTAATGACTGCCATTATTTTGGCATCGATCGATCCATTGCTTGCTTTAGTAACGCTAGCACCATTGCCGTTTATTGTGTGGATGATTCATGTAGTGCGCGACAAACTGCGTTTTGGTTTTGAAAAGATTGATCGCATCTGGTCTGAAGTAACCAACATTTTGGCCGATACCATACCTGGTATACGGGTAGTTAAAGCCTTTGCGCAAGAAGAGCGTGAACTTAAACGATTTGTGGATTCAAATAAACATAATTTACAAATTAACGATCGGGTAAATCGTATCTGGGGGTTATTTTCCCCAACGGTGACCTTACTAACCGAAACGGGCCTTTTGGTTGTTTGGGGCTTTGGCATTTGGCAAGTTGCACATCGCCATATCACCGTAGGTGTACTTATCGCCTTCTTGGCTTACATCGGCCGTTTTTATATTCGCCTGGATTCGATGAGTCGGATTGTTTCGCATACCCAAAAAGCAGCAGCAGGCGCCAAACGTATTTTTGATATTTTGGATCACGTTTCCAGTGTTCCTGAGCCCATTAACCCACTTCCTTTGGGGGAGGTAAAGGGTCGCATCTCTTTAAATGGGGTGGGTTTCCGTTACGGTAACCGCGCTGTATCTAAAGGAATTGATTTGGATATCGCCCCTGGAGAAATGATTGGTTTAGTGGGGCATAGTGGCTCGGGAAAGAGCACCTTAGTGAACTTAATTTGCCGATTTTATGACGTTAGCTCTGGCTCCATTGCTTTAGATGGTCGTGATATTCGGAGCATTGGCATTGGGGATTACCGAAAGCGCATCGGTTTAGTTTTGCAGGAACCTTTTTTGTTTTTTGGCACGATTGCTGAGAATATTGCCTACGGAAAACCTGACGCTACTCGTGATGAAATTATTGAAGCAGCTCGCGCCGCCCACGCCCATGAATTTATTTTGCGTTTACCACTGGGTTATGACTCTTTAGTAGGTGAGCGAGGCCAATCTTTATCGGGTGGTGAGCGTCAACGAATCTCTATTGCTAGAGCGCTACTTATTAACCCAAGCATTTTGATTCTGGACGAAGCCACTTCTTCAGTAGACACTACGACTGAGAAGGAGATTCAGCGTGCTTTGGATAACTTGGTTAAAGGTCGAACGACTATTGCTATTGCACATCGACTCTCTACCTTAAGAAAAGCAGATCGCTTGGTAGTGCTTGATAAAGGTGAGATTGTGGAGATTGGTTCGCACGATGAATTGATGGCGGTACAGGGTGCTTATTACACGCTCTATCAAGCCCAGCTTCGCCACGCTGCCGAACTAGTTGAGGGTGGCGCCATAGGTGAGAGCATGGATGAGCAAGAAGAAGATCGCCTGCAGGTGGCCGCCAAAGTAACAGGAGAAGGCGTATGAGTGACTTCAATGAAGATCAAGTGAAGTCTTATCAAAAGCCACATCAATTAGAGCGAGATGCATTGGGGCGCTTGGTATTAATTGATGCGAAAGGAAGTCGGCACATTGGCATTTACCCAGTTAGGGCGTTTCCAATAACTGCGCCTGGTAATGGCATTTCTTTAATGGATCAGTCAGGTAAAGAGCTTTGCTGGTTTGCTGATATGGGCGCTATACCCGAGGCCGAACTAGCATTGCTCGAAGAAGAAATGGCCTCGCGTGAATTCATGCCAGTGATTCAAAAAATTACTAAGGTGTCTACGTTCGCAACCCCTAGTATTTGGGATATCGAGACCGACCGAGGTTCAACCCGTATTCGCCTAAAGGGGGAAGAGGACATTCGGCGCATCTTTGGCAATACCCTCTTAATTGCCGATTCTAATGGTCTGCAATTCTTAATTAAGGATTCCACTCAGTTAGATAAAGTCAGTAAAAAATTGCTCGATCGTTTCCGTTAGAATAAGTAAAAATATATAAACTTTAAGCAAGTTTCACACCGCCGCTTTAGCTCAGTTGGTAGAGCAGTTCATTCGTAATGAAAAGGTCGCCAGTTCGATTCCGGCAAGCGGCACCAGATTTGTATTTGAAGAAAGTCCCAAAAGTACCATGTACATCTGCTAGTGAGAAGAAAAAATCCTTTTTGGATTTAACTTTAAACCGATAGCCACAGCATCCCGATTATGAGCGTGATGATAGTCAGGGGGGCGCCAATACGGAAGTAATCCCAAAAACCGATTACTACGCCAGAAGCCGCTGATTTTTGTACGACAATTAGATTGGCTATTGACCCAAGGATAGTGAAGTTGCCCGCTAATGTTGATGCCATTGCAATTACCAACCATGCCTTGTCCTGATTGTTCAGGATTTCAACAAACGGCTTAAGCATCAATACAGCGGGTACATTGCTGACTAAATTGGATAGGATCGCCGTCAACGCTGTGAGCATGGGCACTTGATCTAAATGCAATCTTCCCACGGTGGAAATCACGCCCGGTGTAACAAGTACATGCTGAGCGCCGGCGACAATAATGAAAAGACCGGAAAACATCAACAGCAACGTCCAATCTATCTCATTTAAAACCCTATAACTCTTCACGCGTCCGGATAGTAGTAAAAGTCCACCAATAATGATTGCAGCCTTAGCTGGTGCAACGCCAGCAAAAAATAGACCTATCATGGTCAGTGTTGCAATCAATGTGCGCAAGACTAAAGTGCGATTGATGTGAGTTTTTACTGCTGGTGCTTCAAGTCGCGTATTGTCTGAAAATTCGGTCCGATAGAAAAGGGCAATTAGGATTACTGTTGAGATTAAACCCATTATGGCAACCGGCCCTAGAGCCAATGCAAAGTTACCATAAGGAATATGAGAAAAGCTTCCGATCATGATGTTTTGTGGGTTACCGGTAATGGTCGCTGTTGAGCCAACATTTGATGCCATCGCAACTGCTAAAAGATACGGTACTGGCTTGCGCTTAAGGGCAAGCGTTAACTCCAATACCATCGGAGTTAAAACCAGGCAGATTGCATCATTCACCAAAAAGGCTGATAGAAATCCTGAAATCGCGACAACCACAGACAGAAGCACCAAAGGCTGTCTAGCATGCTTCCTACCCCATGCATTTACAAGAGAGAAAAACCCCGAGATTCGCAAGCTGGCAATAACAATCATCATGCCTAGAAGTAGGGTAAGGGTATCTAGATCTACTGCCTTATAGGCATCCTCAAGCGGTAGCGCCCCCGATGCGACCATGAGACCAGCGCCAAGCAAGGCAATACCAGTTCGGTCAATCCTTAGGCCGGGTATTTTTCCGATGGCAATTGCAAGATAGCAGCCGACAAAAATAAACCCGGTAGCAAGGTACCTACTTTCCCAAATAAGAGGGTGGTTAGTGGGTAGTAGTATAGGTGTTATAGCAGAAACAATTGTTGTTGCTATCACTATGGTGACCGTTAACATACTTATAAAAGTAAACATTGACGAGCGTTGCCATTTTTGGGGGGCTACCATTTTTTGCCATTACGATTGTTAGTTTGGTTTTGTAAGGCTCGTCCAAGCTTGAGGGAAACCTCTGCAAGGCTTATGCGCTTCAAACTGGGAAACTAAGCTGGGTAGATTCTGCCGAGTCATCAGTATTGAATACCGAATTAAGCGACTCGCTTAGTAATGCAAATTGAATTCTCAACTTCTCTTTAGATCGAATGGTTTTTACTCTGTGGTCATCTTGGCTGGGATTAGTCTCGATCCAACCTTCAGTAGTTAATTGTCGAATGTGATATCGAACCCCCATGTCACTATAAGGAAGTTTGGAGAAAAGCTGTTTTACGGAGTATTGCTTACCCTCTAACTCAGACCGGATTACTTCCGTGAGAATGTCATATGGAATAAGTGAATGACTAATAC
>CAIMZP010000057.1 GCA_903846025.1 uncultured beta proteobacterium
ATATGAAAATCTATTCTCAAATTTTGAAGTCTTTTATTGCCGCATTGTTTATTGGTGCTGCAGTCTGCGCACAGGCCCAGACAATTAATCCAATGCCTAAGGTGAGCGATGATTGGCGCTACTCCGGAACCATCAGCATGTGGGCTCCAGCTACCTGGGTAATACCCCCACCCCTTAACCTGACTTAAAAGTAGAATTTCTAAGTTGTTTGATTTAAAGGAAATTCTATGAAAACCTCCCGCTTTACCGATAGCCAAATCATGGCCATCCTCAAACAGGCGCAAGCTGGCATGCCAGCCCCAGAGCTATGCCGTGAACACGGCATTAGCATCGCCAGCTTTTATAAGTGGCGTGCCAAGTATGGCGGCATGGATGCTTCCATGATGTCTCGCTTCAAAGAGCTTGAGCTTGAGAACGCCCGCTTAAAGAAGATGTACGCAGAGGTTCAGCTCCAAGCCGATGTCCTTAAAGAAGTCTTACAAAAAAAGTAACTCGGCCATCTCGTAGGCGCGAGATGGCCAGCCAACAGGTTCAAAGTGGGCGAATGACCATCCGCTTAGCGTGCGATACCTTTGTCATTAGCCAGACTTGCTATCGCTATACGGCCAAGCTATCAACTGACAATGCCCTCATTGCCGATTGGCTGGTGCGTCTGACTCAAAATCAACGTAACTGGGGATTTGGGCTTTGCTTTTTGTACTTACGTAATGTCAAAGGCTTTACCTGGAACCACAAGCGGGTCTATCGCATCTATCGAGAGTTAGAGCTTAACCTGCGCATCAAGCCCCATAAACGCTTAGTTCGCGAGAAGCCTTTGCCATTGGCAGTACCCGAGGGCATCAACGATACGTGGTCCATCGATTTTATGCATGACCAGTTGCACGATGGCAGATCTATCCGCTTGTTTAATGTGATTGATGACTTTAATCGGGAAGCTTTAGCCATTGATATTGATTTTTCTATGCCAGCAAGCAGAGTGGTTCGCTCACTCGATCAAGTGATTGAGTGGCGTGGAAAGCCCCTCAAGATACGCTGTGATAATGGCCCGGAACTCATCAGTAGCGTGCTTGTGCAATGGGCTGCGAAACACCAAATAGAGATCGCTTATATCCAACCAGGCAACCCGCAACAAAATGCGTACATTGAAAGATACAACCGCACTGTACGTTATGACTGGCTTAGCCAATATCTATTTGAATCGATTGATGAAGTTCAAGACTTTGCCACTGACTGGATGTGGACATACAATCATGAAAGACCAAACATGGGCTTGGGTGGAATTACACCAAAGCAAAAACTAGCACTTGCAGTACCAGCTTCTACTTTTAGCTTAAGTTAAAAATGGGGGCATTACCAGATCTTGAATGGCTACCTGGCAGAATGCGCTCAATGGAGGCTAATGGTCGCGTTATAGAGCTTGTTTTTAAACAAAAAGCGCCTATTTCTACGCTGATTCATTAGGGCATTGGATTGGTAGGTTTTTGGTTATTGCCATTTCGATTCAGTAAAGCGCCCATCATTGTGTATAAAGCGGCACCCGACATTGAAACGGCAAATATCCCCGTAAAAGAAATAATGATTGGAAGAATTCGCCAGTGCTCAGATAGGTTGTAATTACCATAACCCACTGTTGTATACATCTCACCAGCAAAATAAAAAGTTTGAGGATTTGTTGGAAATACCTTTGCTGCAACGCAGATATAAGCCCAAGTAATAATTTCGCCTAAGTGGCTGCTGATAATTAATAAGATCGCTACAAAATAAGACAGGAAATTTGCACCATAAACACGTTTATTTTCCAATTTTCGATCTATCCAGTGGAATGCTCCGGCAATCATCAGGACTGCCACACCGTGAATTGTGAGCATCAAACATGCGAGTATGACGATTGCCCAAATTTCACCATTACCCATGTCCGCATTAATTTCTGCAAATAGCGTATGAAAGCTGGGGAGGTTGGCATCAGATAAGAAGCTTATAAGCATGGTCTTTAGTTTTAACTATAGTTATAAAATATCTTGTTTGACATAATAATGATTATACGCAATCAGAAAGTAATGAATTTACCCTGGACTCTTTATAGGACCACCCGGATATGGCTGTTTATATAGCTTTAACCAGCGTGACATTAAGCCTGCTCGGATGTCATCTTTGCTAAATAGCTCAGCAATATCAATAGCTGAATAGCCTGCTGTATTACGCATACGCAAGTCAGCGCCTTTATCTAATAAATACTTAATCAGAAGATCATTTCCGGAGTTGACGGCCATCATTAAAGGCGTTGTATAACTTGGACTTAAAGCATTAACCATAGCTCCATTGGCTACAAGATATTGAGCAACTTCGAGCTTTCCAGTTGTGCAGGCGTAATGTAATGGCGTCCATCCAGGACGATTCACTTCAGCACCCCTTGAAACCAACTGTTTATCTATGATCAAATCACCCGCAATAGAGGCAATCATTAAGGGTGTTTCATTGCTTTTATTGGGTAAATTGACGTCAATTAACTTATCTGACAGCAATAAATCAATTACCTTGTAAGATTTTTCTCTAATAGCCACAAATAGCATTGGATTGCCATTGGGATCTAATGTATTTGGGTTTACCCCTCTGGATAACAGTAATTTCACCTCGGATGCATCGTCAAACTTGGCTGCTTTTGTAAAGTCGGTAATTTGATCATCCGTTTGAGCACATAAAGCATTTGATAAGCACAAAATAACCATACTTAAGAGTATTTTGTAATTAAATTTAAATCTCATAAAGATTCTCTATTTACTTGAAAACATTGAAAAAAGTTACTAGAAGTTTGCTCTGCAAGCCGCTCTATAGAAATACACTTTAATTCAGCGATAAATTCACCAACTTTAGATACCCAGGCAGGCTCGTTGGTTTTACCCCGATATGGAATTGGGGCCAAATAAGGTGAATCTGTCTCAATAAGCATGCGATCAAGAGGGATCTGTCGACAGGTTTCTTGGAGCTCTTTTGCACTTTTAAAGGTGACAATACCTGAAAATGAGATATAAAACCCCATATCCATGGCTGATTTAGCTACTTCTTCGCTTTCAGTAAAGCAGTGCATTACTCCACCAATTTGATCGGCACCCTCTTCTCTAAGGATTCTGAGAGTATCTTCAGAAGCTGATCTTGTATGAATAATAAGTGGCTTTTTAGAGGCTATAGAAGCCCTAATATGAGTTCTAAATCGCTCTCTTTGCCATTCCATCGACTCATAGCTCCGATCACCCATTCGGTAGTAATCTAAACCAGTTTCACCAATAGCAATGATTTTAGGGTGTTTTGCTGCTTCAACCAGAAAGTCGAAGCTGGGCTCAGGAGTGTCTTCGTAATCTGGGTGGACGCCTACGGAGGCATATAAGTGGGCATGGTCCTCTGCCAACTTCAATACCTTTGGAAAGTCAGGTATATCCACAGATACACATAGCGCATGGCTCACTTTAGATGCGACCATATTAGCCAAAACCTCCGGAAAGCGAGTTTGAAATTCAGGGAAATCGAGATGGCAATGGGAGTCTATAAACATAAAAAATACTTTAATCTTCAAAAATCTGCTGGTATTGAGAAAGTAAGGATTCCATCTGAATGCGAGTGGCCAATGGATGGTTTTCATGGCGACGGGCTTGAGTCAGTGATTTCCAGAAGCGCAGTAATTTGGGTAAACGCACCATTTGAGCTAAACCGCGAATGGTCGTTTCATGTTTCGGGTAGTAACGTGGCAAACCCATTTGGCTAACGCTCTGCAAATCAGATGCCCAACGTTGCATAGTCGCCAGCAATAACGAATAGCGGGCTTTCTGTGTCTTTTCTGCAGCATCCAACCAGTTAATGCGAATCCCCTGCGCCATTGATTGCAATAAATAACGTGATGCCTGTAGCGCAATGGTAAGTTCATCTTTTTCATCTTTATTATTGCGAGCAATCAGCGACTCCAATACATCGTAGGGTGCTCCGCCCTGCTCATCATAAATAGCGTCTATATCAGCATCGGATGCTTTCAGACCCGGTATATGTGGCAATTGATCTCGCAACCAAGCAAGTCCAATTAAGCGATCTGGACGTGGTGCAGATACCAAGCGGCACCGTGAGCGAATCGTTGGGAGCACGCGATCTAAGCGATCGGCCAATAAAATAAAAATGGTTTTACTGGGTGGCTCCTCAAGAGATTTCAACAGGGTATTGGCAGAATCAGACCTTAACATCTCCAGCGGATAAACCAAGATCACGCGATTACCGCCTCGATGCGAGCCAATGGACAGACCTTCGATAGCGCTACGAGTCTCTTCAATGGAGATATTTTTCTTTTCTTTTTTTTCGACCGCCTCACCATCTCCATCTGATTGACTAGCCTTACTCTTTTTTGGTGAGTCTGCGTCCGTGTCGAATTGACCGTGTGGCAATAGTTTGCGATGGGTTTCTGGTACCAAAGCAATAAAGTCAGGGTGATTAGCAGAGTCAAACCAATGACATGCCTCGCAGTGGTTACACGGTTTAGATTGCGGCCCCTCGCCGCCTTCACACAAGAGGGCTTTAGCTAATTCAACTGCCAACTCAAATTTACCGATACCAGCCTGTCCATGAATTAAGACCGCACTTGGAAAGGAATGAAGATCAAAGCTATCCCATAAAGGTTCTAGCCAAGGGGCGATCTTAAATTGAGTGGCTACAGAAAGCATTGCATCATTCATGGCATTGAAATATTGAGAGATTGCAGGTCTTGCCAAATGACTTCTGGCGTTTGAGTTGCATCAACCACATGAAATCGTTGAGGATCTGCTTTTGCGCGTCGGAGATATTCTTGGCGCACCTTTTCAAAAAAAGCTAAATCCATTTTCTCAAACTTATCTGGTGCCCGAACTTTAGAGCGGCGCTCTTGAGCCACTACGCCCGGCAAATCAAAGAGAATAGTTAGATTAGGTTGAAGCAAAACCCCATCTTCACGACCTTGAACCCAACGCTCTAAGCCATTTAACTTATCGAGACTTAAGCCTCTTCCGCCCCCTTGATAGGCGAAGCTGGCATCAGTAAAGCGGTCGGAGATAACAATTTTTCCAGCTAATAGCGCAGGCTCTATGACTTGAGCAATATGTTCCCGACGAGCAGCAAACATTAGCAAGGCTTCAGTTTCTAAATTCATGGGGGCATCCAAAAGCAATGATCGTAATTTCTCACCTAAGGAGGTGCCACCTGGCTCCCTAGTCTCTACGACCTCGAGACTAGGATGAAGCTCCCTCATTAGTTGGCAAAATGCTGGTATGTGGGTACTCTTACCAGCACCATCGATACCCTCGAAGCTAACAAAATATCCTGGATAAAGAGCTGTCATGATGTACTCGTGCTGAGAATTTAAAAAATAATTAATGTGTTTTAGAGGATGTTTTTCGTTGATATCGATCAACCGCATCCTCGTGCTCATTTAAAGTTTTGGAAAAATGGCTACTTCCGTCGCCTCGGGCAACAAAATAAATAGCATCCGTTTTATCTGGATGTGCAGCAGCTACCAGTGACTCACCACTAGGCATGGCTATTGGAGATGGAGTTAAGCCCTTATGCATGTAAGTATTGTAGGGACTGTCCTTACGTAAGTCGGCTTTTCTGAGGTTTCCATCGAAACGAGGTCCCAATCCATAAATGACTGTTGGATCCGTCTGTAAAGGCATGTTTTTATTGAGCCTATTGACAAAGACTGCTGCAACTAGACCACGATCACCGGCGCGTCCAGTTTCTTTCTCGACAATGGAGGCGAGAGTCAACAATTGATAAGGGCTGGTTAAAGGGATTTGTTTGTTTCTTTGATCCCACGCTCTTTCTAGTTGCTTTTGCATGGCCTGCGAAGCACGCCTATAAATATTTAGATCGGATTCCTCCGGGTCAAAAACGTAAGTATCGGGGAAAAATAACCCTTCATCACTTGGATAATTAAGATTGATCGCCTGAAGGAGTTGTTTAGATGTAATGCCTTTGGTTTCATGCAGTAATGATGGATGGGCATCAATTAATGCGCGCACTTGCCAGATGGCCATCCCTGGAATAATAGAAATACTCTCTTTTACTCGGTCACCGCGAGCAATTTGGAGCAGAATTTTTCCTAGGCTAGCTCGCAGTGGAAGTAGATAGGTTCCTGGCTTTAGTTTAGAGCCAACAAATAAGGCTCGCGCAGAAATCTGAAAAATATAAGGCGCTACCACCAAGCCTTGGTCGGAGAGTTGTTGTGCAATGCTAGCTAGGCTTGATTGAGGGCTTATTTTGACTTTATAGCTTAAGTTATCAGGGGTATTAGAGCTGGATGGTGCTATCGACCATAAAAAGATGGAGCCATATATCAACGCTAAGATGCTGATTAGTATAAGAAAATAGAGTCTAATGCGACTCGGTTTATCCTTTTGGATAAAAAGATAGTTCCCCTGAAATTTTCTGCTCATCAAGCTATGATAAAAGGTCATGACCATAACCCTAGAAAATCCTTTAGCATCGTCCAATGCAAGCCATTCAGGTAGCGCTAACCTGCCAGAATGGGGTCTTATTTTCGTTGAGGGCCCTGATGCAGCTACCCTTCTCCAAAATCAATTGAGTAATTCTGTTTTGGGTCTCAACAGAATCAAATCAGGAGAAATTGCCCAAGGTCATGATGCAGTAAGACTGGTTGGCTATTGCAACCCCAAGGGAAGATTACTTGCTAGCGCATGGTTGGCCTTATTTCCAAAAGAGGAATCGTCCGATGATCGATTTGCCTTGTTTATTTCCAAAGATATTGCGGCTACTACCGCCAAACGATTATCGATGTATGTCCTAAGATCCAAAGTAAAGGTCACCAATGTTTCTAGTGAATGGCAAATTTCAGGGATTTTTAACCTTAGCGATGAAATCAACAGGCTTTCGATAAAATCGGATTCACTGGCATTACGAATGCCGGATGTACTAGTTAATGGTCAGTCTTTTGGCCGAGTTTTAATTGCTCAGAAAAAAGAGATACTCGAGCAAGAAACCCCCAATATTTATTTGGAACAATGGAATTCACTTGAGGTATTAAGTGCAATTCCTCGTATTGTTCTGGCTACCCAAGAACAGTTTGTGCCCCAAATGATTAACTTTGAATCCGTTTTTGGGGTGGATTTTAAAAAAGGATGCTACCCAGGCCAAGAAATCGTAGCGCGCAGTCAGTATCGTGGTGCTGTGAAGCGCCGATTGCAACTGGTGCATCTAAGTGAAGATCAGGCCTTAATAGAAAATTGCAAACCTGGCATTGAGGTATTCCAGTCCAGCGATCCAGCTCAGCCCGCAGGCATGGTGGTATTGGCGGCACCTAATTTATTTGATTCCAATAGAGTCGACCTACAGGTCGAATGCAAATTAGACGCCTTAGAAGGTGGCAAAATTCATCTAGCAAATAGCGAGGGGCCTGTGTTAAAAATAGACTTATTGCCCTACCCTCTCTTGGAAATATAACTGCTGAAACAGTTTTAAATACTAGCCATGTGCCTCATTCTTTTCGCCTGGAAATCTCACCCTGACTACCCATTGGTAGTGGTTGCCAATCGCGATGAATTTTATGAGCGGGATACTGAAGGCATGGCTTGGTGGCGAGATCATCCTGAAGTGTTGGCTGGAAAAGACCGTGCTGATGTGCTGGGTAGCCCAGGAACATGGCTAGGTTTTACGAAGACTGGCCGTTTTGCTGCACTGACTAATGTACGTGCTCCTAGTGAAAAAAATCCCGATGCTAGAACGCGCGGTGAACTATCTTTGCAATATTTAACAGGTAAGCTCAAACCCCACCATTTTATTCAAGAGAATGCTAAGCGATTTGAGCAGTACAACGGCTTTAATTTATTGATGGCC
>CAIMZP010000058.1 GCA_903846025.1 uncultured beta proteobacterium
CTAAGCAAGTAGCGAGCCAAGTACCAAACCAAACACTGAACTAAGCACGATATGCAATATCCATCCCATCACTCAACCCTTGGCAAGGTCTACCTTGTTGGTGCTGGACCTGGCGCAGCAGACCTGATCACGGTGCGCGGTGCCAGACTTTTAGAAAAGGCTGATATTGTTTTTCATGATGCTTTAGTTGAGCCAGAGATGCTCACACTGTGCCCACAAGCTCTTAAAGTAGCCGTAGGAAAACGTTGCGGCAAGCTCTCTTCTGCACAGCAGTTTATTAATAAGCGTTTGGTTAACGCGGCGCATAAATATGCCCTTGTGGTGAGGCTCAAAGGCGGAGATCCCATGCTCTTTGGTAGAGCAGATGAAGAACTCCAAGCACTTAAGGCCGCTGGCATTAAATTTGAAGTGGTGCCCGGCATTACTGCAGCTTTAGCTGGTGCAGCAGCTATTGAACAATCCCTAACCTTAAGAGGGATCTCTCGCAGTGTCGCTTTTATTACTTTAGCTCAGGCTGAGCATAATACCCAAGGTCAATTACAACCCATTCAAAATCCTAGCGCTGATACCTTGGTGTATTACATGGGTCGTAAAGACGCGGTCCATATTGCTAAGCAATTAATCAGTAGCAGCCCCAATCAACATGCGAGTACACCGGTTCATATTTTAGAGGCTGTAAGCACCGCCAGAGAGCGCCATTGGTCTAGCACCTTAGGTCATTTAGCCAATGGCGATGCCAATGACTGGTTTGATAGCGCCTCACCTGCATTAATCATGGTCGGGGAAGCTTTAAGAGACCAAAGCTTGGATGCCAAAGTTGATAATAGCCTGCAAGACCGCATCATCCTCCCCAACAGCTGGCGTAGCGCTTAAAGCGATTGCTGGAAATTTTGCCTGGCAATCAGCCAGCAGCACTGGAAAATCATTACGCAAATGGCCCCCTTGGCCAAAGAAGACGGGCACCACTACTACTTCACTAGCACCTGCAGCGCTCAATGACGCAATCGCCTGCTCTAGGGTTGGTTCCATCATTTCTAAGAAAGCAAGTTCTACCAATGTCTCGGGATGCTGGGCTCTCCATAGCGCCACTAAGCGATCAAAGGGCTCGCGCCAGCGAGCATCACGTGCGCCATGACCAAACAGAATGATTGCTTTCATACTCTATGAACACCTTATGATGAAATAATTTAATCGAATAACGCTATTGAACTATTTTATAGCACCCTTTATTAGTCGCTTACACTTACTGAACCACTCTTACTTGATTGCGAAGAACTAAAGACGCCTATGGCCACCTTATTAAATCAAACTTGGTTTATTGTGCTGCTCGCAGCCATCCTGATTGGGGCGGTTCTATCTGCCGTGCACCATGCTGAAGTCATTGCCCATAGAACAGGCGAGCCCTTTGGCACCTTGGTACTCTCCATTAGCGTCACTATTATTGAAGTTTCATTAATTATTGCGATGATGCTCTCAGGTCATGAAGGGTCTGAATTTATTGCGCGTGATGCCGTCTTTGCTACCGTCATGATTGTCATTAATGGTGTGATTGGCCTGTGTATTTTTATGGGCGGGCTTAAGCATCATGAAATGACTTTTCGCAATGAAGGCACCAACTCAGCACTTGCCGTACTCACTGCCTTAGCAACTTTTATTTTAGTGATGCCTATTGTTACCATCAGCACACCAGGGCCAGACTTCACTAAAGGCCAACTTGCCTTTGCCGGCATCTCCTCTTTTGCTTTATATGCCGCCTTTTTATTCTTCCAAACCATCACTCATCGCGACTACTACTTACCTAAAGTAGATGCCAAGATAAGTGATTGCGATGCCCATGCAGAAAAGCCGAGTAATCTTAAAACTGCAGCGAGCTGCGTACTACTCTTGATTTCCTTAGTGACCGTTGTGGGTTTAGCTGAGGCCCTCAGTCCCGCCATTGAAGCAGGAGTAGCGGCTGCGGGAGCTCCTAAAACAATTGTGGGCATTGCGATTGCCCTGCTAGTCTTGTTGCCCGAGGGCTTTGCCGCAGTGAGGGCTGCAAAAGCCAATCGCTTACAAAGTAGTTTGAACTTAGCTCTGGGTTCAGCTCTAGCCAGTATTGGCTTAACCATTCCAACGGTAGCGGCGATTGCAATTTACTTTAATCTACCGCTGAGCCTAGGAATTAGCGATCTTAATATGGTACTGATGTACCTATCCTGTTTTATTGGAGCGCTGACCTTGGCGATTGGTAGAACCACCCTATTACAGGGGGTGGTGCATTTGATTATTTTCTTTGAATACCTATTCTTGAGCTTAGTTCCTTAGGCCCATAGTGCTCAGTTAATACCCCATCAGCGATGAGATTGCTTTAAAGATAGCTGCAAAATAGGCCAATCAAAATGTATTTAGAATCTATAATTAAAAGATGTCCAGTATATTAGCCGCCTTCTTTTCATCATTTATTGCGACTCTACTCATTATTCGCTCCAAGCACTTGCATGCTCGTTTTTCAGCAGACTCAGATCTCTTGGGACCCCAAAAGTTTCATACAACTGCCGTGCCTAGAATAGGTGGCATCAGCATTGCCGTTGGCTTATTTATTGGCATTCTCTTCAAACTAAAAAATAGTCCAGATTCCAGTATTCCGATTGTTCTTTGTCTTAGCGCAATTCCTACATTTGCCATTGGTCTTACGGAAGATTTAACTAAAAAAATTAGTGTTCGTCACCGATTATTATTTACAGCAATAGCTTCGGGACTTTTTGTATATCTTTTACAAGCCCCTATTAGTCGATTAGATATTCCGTATTTAGATATGATTTTTGTCATTCCAGGAGTGGGCGCCCTATTAACCATCTTTGCAATTACCGGACTGGCGAATGCTTACAATATTATTGATGGTTTTAATGGCTTAGCGAGCATGGTTGGCATCATCACCCTGTTAGCTATTGCCTATGTCGGCCTTGTCTTAGCAGATCCATTGATTATTTATTTAAGTCTTATTTTGGCCAGCGCCATTTTGGGATTTTTTATCTGGAACTATCCACTTGGCTTGATTTTCCTTGGTGATGGTGGCGCATACCTTATTGGATTTTGGATTGCCTGTTTAAGCGTCTTGCTTACTTACAGGCACCAAGAGGTCTCAGCCTGGTTTGCCCTACTAATTAATGGCTATCCCATTGTAGAAACGCTCTTTACGATCTATCGTAGAAAAATGCATCAAGATAAAAATCCTGGACTGCCAGATGGCATTCATTTTCATACCCTGATTTACCGTCGCATCCTAGCACCCCATCATCAAAGCCAAAATCTGTTCTCTGCTAATGCGAAAACAGCCCCCTACCTTTGGGTGCTCGCAGCAATCAGCATTACCCCTGCTGTTCTGTGGTGGCAATCAACTCCGATCCTGATGGGGTCTAGCCTGATATTTTTAATTTTTTATGTTTGGTTATATAAAAGAATTGTGCAGTTTAAAACGCCCAAATGCATTTGCCCTGAATAGTATTCACGACGGCTAATACCCCATAGCGAGTCTTTGGATTAATGCGAGAGTTGGGTATTAGCTGTAGGGCCATTCAATCAATACACTGCGTCATGATCTCCAACATTGATTAAAACGATCTCACTCTCAGTAATAATCATCTCAATGGTGATGCGGTATTTCAGGTTGATCGAAATACTTTGTAATCCATCAAGCCTTCCCGACAAGCTATGAAGGCGAAGAGAGGGGTGATGTGGATTCAGTTCTAGCAACTCCAATGTTTTGGCGTATTGCGTTTCCACATCTGGGTGGCGCTTTAGAAATTTAGCGGCGCGCCGGTTGTATTGCTCAGTAAAAATGAACTGCCAAGTCATTGTGCGGACTTGTTGATTTGCTTTAAGCGCTTAATATGCTGAGCCACGGTTTCTTTAACAAAGCGCCCGCCAGCTAAATCCATTTTGGATTCGGCTAGTGCAGCCTCAAGCTCACACTCACGCAAATATTGGTACTGCTGTTGGCTCATCACCACATACTTCACCTGCCCGCGCACGGATACGGGCGCCTCAAGCTGACCGACCAAAGCATCTTCGATCGCTTTAATGCCCTTGGTCTTTAAGTCATTTGCGACAACAGCACCCATGATCAGCTCCTAAACAGTATTATATATAGCATTATATACAAGGCTATTGACTCCTGCAAGTTTGATTTGTAAGGGCCGATACATGGCATTAGCATCCCTGTTACCCATTTTTATCCAATAGACCTATATATTCATTGACTCCTTGATATATAAGCCTTATTTAGAAAACCAAAATATTTCGCTATTAGTTTTGGTATTTAACAGTAATTTTGCTCAATTTGACACAAAAAGCGGCTCAGAGCCCCTTCGATAGCGCATCTAAAGCCGTGTACACGACTTTAGCTAGGCACAGAATGCGCCCTCCTAAGCGCCTAATACACCTCTTTCCAATAAATAACTTTACAGTAATCTAGTTTTAAGTTTACAGTAGTGTATATTTAACTTTATAGTCAATGCCATGGCAAAGCCCTCAAAACTCCCTGAACTGATAGATACCGTCACCGAGGATGTTGTAAACCATCCTCAGGATTTAACGCGCCACTATGCACAGCAGCTGGGAATCTCTCGAGTAGCGGCAAATAACTACATTCAACAGTTAGAGGTAGGCGGTTGGATTGCCCGAAGTGGGCCATCCACCAGACCCGTCTTTAGTCCGGGTTATCGACGGGAAATCACCAAGCTCTACAAGATCCAGAATTTAGAAGAAGATACCGTCTGGAGCAAAGACTTTAAGCCCTACTTTAATCTCGCTCCGAACGTACTCAATATCGTCAATCACGGATTTACAGAGATGCTCAATAACGCCATAGACCATTCTGCAGGCGACGAGGTTTTCATCTGGGCAAGACAATCCGAGACTCGATTTGGCCTGGCAATTTCCGATAATGGAATCGGCATTTTTAAAAAGATCGCAGATGCTTTAAATTTAGTGGATATGAGGCAAGCTCTTTTTGAGCTATCTAAAGGCAAATTTACTACAGATCCAACGAGGCATAGTGGCGAAGGGGTCTTTTTTACCTCTCGTATGTTTGATTCGTTTCGAATTAAAGCCAATGGACTTGAATACCATCACGACACCTTATCAAGCGATGATTTTTTAAGAGATGCCAAAGGAATTTTCGCAAGCGGCACCGTTGTCTTTATGAATATTGACTTGTCTTGCGCCAGGACGGCAGCTGATGTTTATGCTCAATACACGAATGCACCAGATGATTTCGATTTCTCTAAAACCGTGGTGCCAATGCGCCTAGCTCAATATGGAGACGAGCAATTAGTCTCCAGATCCCAGGCAAAAAGATTGATCGCCCGATTTGATCGTTTTAAAAAGGTCA
>CAIMZP010000059.1 GCA_903846025.1 uncultured beta proteobacterium
ATGCCAAGATCACTCCCGCTCGTTTGACAGGCACAAAAGCTAAGTATCAGCGTCAGTTAGACACCGCTATCAAGCGTGCTCGTTTCCTGGCTCTGTTGCCATTCTCTGACCAACACAAGAAATAACTGGGAGCCCTCAATGCAAATCATTCTCTTAGAAAAAGTAACAAACCTGGGCAACCTCGGCGATGTCGTTCGCGTTAAAGACGGTTTCGCTCGAAATTTTTTGATCCCACAACGTAAAGCTCGTCGTGCAACTGAGGCAGCAATTGCTGATTTCGCAGTTCGCCGTGCTGAGTTGGAAAAGCTGGCTGCTGAGAAATTAGCTGCTGCAGAAACGATTGGTTCAAAGCTCAAAGACTTAGTTCTTGAAATAGGTCAAAAAGCAGGTGTTGACGGTCGCTTGTTTGGTTCTGTAACCAACCACGATATCGCTGACGCTTTAAAAGCTAAAGGTTTTGTTATCGAAAAATCTTCTGTTCGTATGCCTACCGGCCCATTAAAAATGGTTGGTGATCACCCAATAGCGGTTGCTGTTCATACCGATGTGGTGGTTGATATCACTATCCGTGTAGTTGGCGAACAAGCTTAAGAATTAAATCTGTAAACTAGCCTCATGGCTGAATCCCGTTCACGTTCCGTTACGCTGAATCCTGGCATGATGGGTTCTGGGGATGCAGTCGTGCAGGCTTTAAAAGTACCGCCACATTCTGTAGAGGCCGAGCAATCTTTGCTCGGCGGTCTACTGATTGATAATGCTGCCTGGGATCGCCTAGGTGGAGTGTTAACAGATAAAGATTTCTATCGCCCTGAACATGCCCTGATCTATAAGGTCATCCAGCGTTTAGTTGGTGATAATCATCCCGCTGACGTAATTACAGTGCACGACGCTGTGAAGTCAGAGCAAGGTGGTGATTTAGTTGGTATCGATTACCTCAATTCATTAGCTCAAAGCACACCTAGTGCAGCGAACATTAAAGGCTATGCAGATATTGTTCGTGACCGCAGTATTTTGCGTCGCTTGATTGAGGTTTCTGACAATATCGTGAACTCAGCTTTTGTTCCAGAAGGTCGTTCAGTTAGAACGCTACTGGATGAGGCAGAGTCTCGTATTTTGCAAATCGGTGAAGAAGGTAGTCGCAAAGCTGACTACCTTGAAATTGAGCCGCTTTTAAGAACGGTTGTTGCCCGTATTGATGAGTTGTACAACCGTCAAGGTGGTAGTGATATCACTGGCATTGCTACGGGCTTTATCGATTTAGATAAGCAAACGAGTGGATTGCAAAAAGGCGACTTAGTGATTGTTGCTGGACGACCCTCGATGGGAAAAACCGCCTTCGCACTCAACATCGCAGAAAATGTTGCTCTCGCTGAAGGTTTACCGGTCGTAGTGTTCTCCATGGAAATGTCGGGTGAGCAATTAGCATCACGCTTATTGGGTTCAGTAGGGCGCGTAGACCAAGGTCGTATGCGTACCGGTAAGTTGCAGGATGATGAATGGCCAAGGGTTACCGATGCCATTGCACGTTTAAGTAATACTCAGATTTTGATTGATGAGACCGGTGCTTTAACTAGCTTGGAATTACGTGCCAGAGCAAGACGTATCGCTCGAAACTTTGGCGGTACATTGGGACTTGTTGTGATTGACTACCTGCAACTAATGAGCGGTTCAGGCTCAGAAAATAGAGCAACTGAAATCTCAGAGATTTCACGCTCCCTGAAGTCGCTTGCTAAAGAATTGCAATGTCCAGTGGTTGCCTTATCGCAGTTAAATCGCGGCTTGGAGCAGCGCCCAAATAAGCGGCCCATCATGTCGGACTTGCGCGAGTCGGGCGCGATTGAGCAAGATGCCGATTTAATTATGTTTATTTATCGCGATGAGGTGTATCACCCCGATACCACTACCGATAAAGGAATGGCAGAAATTATTATTGGTAAGCAGCGTAACGGCCCGATTGGAACTGTGCGGTTGAGCTGGCAAGGCCCTTATACAAAGTTTGATAACTTAGCGATGGGTTCGGTTGGCTATTCCTCAGGTGGGTACGAACCTTTTTAGTAAAGGTGCACTCTCAACTGGTTCTAAAGAATAATTTACGGCTGTGCAGCTAGTCTTCTTGCTTCGGTAAACCGTGCCGCCCAATAAGGGGCAGTAATATACTCTAAACGTACTGTTCCACCAGCGCTAGGTGCATGTACGAATCTGCCTTGCCCCACATATATCCCAGCATGGGAATATTTTTCACCGGTAGTGTTAAAAAAAACGAGGTCACCAGGCGCAGGTGATTGACTCTCTACGCTCTGACCTTTGCTACTCATTTCTTGGATGGTACGTGGCAGTTTGATGTTGGTGGACGTGTAATACACATACGCAATCAGACCGCTGCAATCAAATCCACCTTTTGGGTTATTGCCACCGTAACGATAAGGGACCCCCACCAATCCTACTGCTGCTATAGAGACGTCCTCTGTGCCAACGCTTGTATCTTGCTTAAATTGAATCACCCGAGAGGCGCTTGATTTATCGCCAAAGATACCGCAACCCGATAATATGAGCAGATTAAAAATAATAATGCCGCACCCCATAAGAGTGCGGCATGAAGGCGTTTTATTAGAGTGCGTCAGCAGCATGATCCGCAAGGCGTGAGCGCTCTCCGCGTGCCAGTGTGACATGACCGCCATGTCTCCAGCCTTTGAAGCGGTCAACCACATAAGTGAGGCCCGAAGAGCCTTCAGTTAAGTAAGGTGTGTCAATTTGAGCAATATTGCCCAGACAGACAATTTTAGTTCCAGGACCTGCACGAGTAACTAAAGTCTTCATCTGTTTTGGGGTTAAGTTTTGTGCTTCATCAATAATCACAAATTTACTAACAAATGTTCTGCCACGCATAAAGTTCATGCTTTTTACTTTAATGCGCGAACGAATCAGTTCTTGCGTAGCGGCGCGACCCCATTCACCAGCGCTGTCTTCATTACGATGGAGAACTTCAAGGTTGTCATCAAATGCACCCATCCAAGGTTGCATTTTTTCTTCTTCGGTGCCTGGTAGGAAACCGATATCTTCACCAACGGGAACAGTTGCGCGAGTAATAATGATTTCGTTATAACGCTTGCTATCGAGAACCTGTTCAAGACCGGCAGCCAATGCCAACAGAGTTTTCCCTGTCCCAGCTTGACCCAGTAACGTGAGGAAATCCACATCAGGGTTCATTAGGAGATTGAGGGCAAAGTTCTGTTCACGATTGCGGGCTGTCACACTCCACACGTTATTTTTTTGGTGAGAGAAATCTCTCAATGTTTGCAACAGGGCGGTCTTGCCGTTAATTTCTCTTACCTGAGCATAGAAGGGGGTGGAACCATCAGGATTTTCTTGATAGACAAATTGATTAACCAACATGCTGGGTACGCTCGGACCAGTGACTCTGTAGAACATGGTTCCTGACCTGCTATCAGCCCAGCTCTCCATGGCCTTGCCATGTTTGGGCCAGAAATCTGCCGCCAAAGCCATGACACCCGAGTACATCAAGTCGCGATCCTCTAGCACCTGGTCATTGAAGTAGTCTTCAGCAGGTAAACCTAGAGCTCGCGCCTTAATGCGCATATTAATGTCTTTAGACACCAATACCACTTCTTGGCCTTTACGGGTTTTTTGTAACTCACTAACAACTGCCAGAATTAAATTGTCACCTTTACCTTCAGGCAAACCTTCCGGTAGTGTCAGAGTCGTTAGTTTGGTCTGGAAAAATAATCGACCAGATACGTCCTGATGACCTAACTTGTTCAGGGGAATACCATCATCCAATGTACCGCTAGTGCCTGCAACAAGTTGATCAAGGGATCTGCTGACGGTTCGAGCGTTGCGCGCCACTTCAGTCATGCCCTTCTTGTGGTTGTCTAATTCCTCAAGCGTGGTCATTGGCAAAAAGAGATCATGTTCCGAAAACCGGAAGAGGGAGCTCGGATCATGCATCAAGACATTGGTATCCAAGACAAATAAGCTTGGAGGGCCAGTGCGAATAATGCGTTTTGGTTTTTCTGGGGTAATGACCTTGCCCTCGTTACGATCATTGCGTGCCGGCTGACGATGGCCTTTAATCTTTTCGAGCGCTACTTCAGCGGCAGAAAGATCTTCCTCGGCATCTAAGGGCCAAGTGGATTCGTGGCCTTCCATCACAACAGGTTTTGCTGGGGCAGGACGCTTCTTTAAATTGGGAGTGTCTTTACTACTAAGTTTTACTTGGCCAGCAATTTGAGTTGGGATTGGGGGCAATGGCATGCAGACTCTCCTAAAAGAAAAAACCGTCAAGCAGGTTGCTATGACGGCCTATTACAAAACTGGACAATGCATGAGCTAAAAAACGGAGGGGGTCGTTCACCGAGCCTGTTCTGAAATGTTCAGGCTGATGTGTCAAACGGATTGTCAGACTTTCCCGTCGTGTGCGGTGCATATGGCTTAACTTTACCCCAAATTAGAGGCTTTGCAAGTACCCCAGATTAAATTAATTGCAAAAATTAACTGCTTGCTTGGGCTGCTTGTAATACCTCTGTCACATGTCCAGAAACCTTTAAGCCTCGCCATTCTTTTACAAGCTTTCCAGCCGAGTCAAATAGGAAGGTACTTCGCTCAACACCGCGAACCTGCTTGCCATACATATTCTTCAACTTCATGACGCCAAAAAGTTGACATAGCTTCTCTTCGGTATCCGCCACTAACTCAAAAGGAAGTTCTAATTTACTGCGAAAGTTATCATGAGATTTGAGGTTATCTCTGGAGACGCCTACGATCAAGGTATTGGCTTTGGTGAAAGCTTCGATATTATCGCGGAACTCACCGGACTCAGCAGTACAGCCAGGCGTCATATCTTTTGGATAAAAGTAAATGACTAATTTTTTCCCTTTGGCAGACTCTGGAGAAAAGATAAGACCTGATGTGGCAGGAACTGCGCACTGAGGCATTGGTTTGCCAATTTCTATTGTCATGAAAGTCCTTTGTGCTTGGTTAAATATTTCTAATTTTAAAAAGTTTGTTTTCTCGTTGCAACTGCCACTTAAAAATCTTGAATAATAAGCTCACCACTACGGTTGGGTATTGCACCCCAAGTCATGGGCAGTACTGCTATTTTATTAAGCTGTTTGGTAGCTTCCCAAGATTGATGTAGCTGGCCCATAGTCACTAGTTCATGACCCTGATTAAGCCAAGCACCTAATAATCGTTCAAATGCAGGTAATAGCTTTTGACCCTCTAGCTCTGCATGCAAAGTAAATACTTGATCATTAGGGTTACTCTGAGTGATTTCCAGCAGTTTTGACACGGCACTAAACGCATCCGCACCATCAACCCCAATTAACTCATCAAAGGTTGGCAGAGTCGTGGGGTATTGCACATGTTTTGTGTTGCCAGAACCCAGCGCAAGGCGGTAAGGTACCAGATTAGGCTTTGCTCTACCATCTGATGAGTATTGGATGCCCCATCGGTCGAGTTGTTCAAAAGCTACTTCATTCATTTGCCATCCAGCTGCACCATAAGTGGCTGGCGGATGTCCAAAGATCTCAATAAAACGATCCCAGCTCTTTTGCATTTGCGCTTTTGTCCATGATGCATCCTTATGATGCACGGCATCTTGCCAAGCGACATGGTCCCAAGTATGAATTCCCGTCTCATGGCCGGCTTGATCTATGGCACGCATTTCTTTGGCAGCAAGCTTACCAATATCAGGACCAGGTAGGAGCACTCCATAAAGGAGTGTTTTGATACCGTAGTGTTCGATTACGGAAGTGCGGCTCACTTTTTTCAGGAAACCTGGACGAAAGACTCGTTTAAGTGCCCAGCCAGTGTGATCAGGACCCATGCTGAATAAGAAGGTGGCCTTTAGGTCAAAATGCTCAAAGGTGCGAGCTAAATTAGGAACGCCTTCTTGAGTGCCGCGTAAGGTATCAACATCTACCTTGAGTGCAATTTTTGCCATTTACCTCAACGCTTATTCTATATCTACTAAGTGACGGGCTTTTTCCACATCTTCACGATAGGCTTCAAAAATATTCTTTAGAGCATCGCTCATATTTGTAGTGGGTTTCCAGTGAAGTTCACTCATCGTGTTATCAATTGCGGGCACGCGGTTTTGAACATCTTGATACCCTTCGCCATAGTAGGCGCCAGAGGTGGTTTCAACAATCTTCACGTCATTTGCGGTCTTTGCATACTCAGGAATGCTGAGGGCAATCTCCAGCATCTGGTTCGCGAGCTCACGAATTGAGTGATTATTCTTGGGATTACCAATGTTATAAATCTTGCCGTTTGCAATGCCATCCTTGTTATCAATAATATGCATCAAGGCATCAATACCATCATCAATATATGTAAAGGCACGTTTCTGGGCTCCGCCATCAACTAAATTAATGGATTCACCGCGAACAATATGACCTAAGAATTGAGTTACAACACGTGAAGAGCCTTCTTTGGGCGTATAGATGCTATCTAGACCGGGGCCAATCCAGTTAAAGGGGCGAAAGAGTGTAAAGCGCAATCCTTCCATGCCATAACCCCAGATCACACGATCCATTAATTGTTTAGAGCAAGCATAGATCCAACGAGGCTTATTAATAGGGCCGTACACCATATTCGATGCAGCAGGATCAAACTCGCCATCTTCACACATTCCATAGACTTCAGATGTGGATGGAAAAACCAAATGCTTTTTGTATTTCACTGCAGAGCGGACAATAGGCAGGTTCGCTTCGAAATCGAGCTCGAATACTTTTAATGGTTGCTGTACGTAAGTTGCCGGCGTTGCAATGGCCACTAAAGGCAAAATCACATCACACTTTCGGATGTGGTACTCCACCCATTCTTTATTGATGGTGATGTCGCCTTCGAAGAAGTGCATGCGTGGGTGATTAATCAAATCCCCAAGACGGTCATTTTGCATATCCATTCCGTAGACATCCCAATCGGTTGTCTCCAGAATACGCTTAGAAAGGTGATGGCCGATAAAGCCATTTACGCCAAGAATGAGTACTTTTTTCATCTTTACTGTCTCGTTTTAATCAAATGTGATTTTTGCTAAATGTACTGCTAAATATCTTGCTTAGCTATTTGCGGGGAACCATTCCACTATCGCTACTGCTTTCTGGTCTCCGCAAATGCCGAATGCTTGATTATCAACCACTTGGATGCCAGGGGTGGCAAGATTGAGTTGTCCTGGAAAGGGTCCTTTAAGGCTGGTGCGAGCCACGATCATCCTATGGCCTTGCCAATGAGTAAAGGCTCCGGGATAAGGGGGTGCAACAGCTCTGACGAGATTATGAACTTGTATTGCTGACTGATTCCAATGGATTTGACCGTCCGCAGGCTTGCGACCACCAAAATAACTGCCTTGATCGAGCACATTGGGCCTTTTAGACACCACCCCATGAATTAATTTGGGTAGCGCTTCATTGATCACATCAACAGCAGCCCTACTCACCTTAGAAAAAACATCAGTAGCCGTTTCATCAGGACCAATGTCAACTACCGACTGACCTACGATGTCGCCAGCATCCGGTCTTTCTTCCATGACATGTAAGGTTGCGCCTGTTTGGGTTTCACCATGCAAAATAGCCCAGTTCACCGGAGCCCGTCCACGATACTTAGGCAAAAGAGAGCCATGCATATTGAGTGCAGCAATTTTGGCGCAAGCCAGAAGTTCTGCGGGAATCATGTGGCGATAATAAAAGGAAAAAAGATACTCAGGGGCTAGCCCCCGAATCTTTGGAATCCATTCAGCTAATTCAGAGGCGCTTGGTGTGATACAGGGAATGCCTCTTTCTTCGCATAACTTTGCCACACTCCCAAACCACACATTTTCATTAGGGTCATCTTGGTGGGTAAGCACCAGATCAACCTGAATGCCTCCAGCAAGAAGTGCTTTGAGGCAATTGACGCCAACATCATGATAAGCAAAGACAACTGCGCGCAATTACTTTTTCTCTAAAACTGTTTGAACGGCATAGCGTGGGCGCTCTCTGACTTGCTGGTAGATGCGACCGATATACTCACCAAGCAATCCTAAGCCAAACAGCATGACTCCAATCAAGAAAAAGGTGAGTGCGAAGAGAGTAAAGACCCCCTCTACCTCAGCCCCAAGCAAAAAGCGACGAACCAGCAAGTAAATAAAAAGACTACCCGCTACTAGAGCGAGCGACATCCCTAGGATCGAGAAAATCTGTAAGGGCATAACCGAGAAGCCAGTCACTAAGTCAAAGTTCAAGCGAATCAGTTGATAGAGGCTATATTTAGACTCTCCAGCAAAGCGCTCTTCATGCCTTACATTAATTTCAGTTGGATTTGCCGCAAAGGTGTAAGCCAATGCGGGAATAAAAGTATTGCTCTCGTTACACTGGCGCACGAGATCGACAATACGCCGACTGTAACCGCGCAACATGCAGCCTTGATCGGTCATAGTGATGCGTGTAATTTTTTGACGCAAGTGATTCATGGCGCGTGAAGCAAATTTTCTGAAGAAGCTATCGCGACGATCTGCTCGAACGGTCCCTACATAATCATGACCTTTAAGTAGCTCATTGGTAAGCGCATCAATTTCTTCGGGGGGATTTTGCAAGTCAGCATCGAGCGTAATAATGAACTGTCCACGGGCATATTCGAAACCAGCCATGATTGCCATATGCTGACCAAAGTTATTTTGAAATAATACTGCGCGCGTAACATCAGGGCGTAGGTCAACTTGCTTACCCAGAATGCCTGCCGAACGATCTTTACTACCATCGTTTACAAAAATAATTTCATAGGCTAGATGACGTTTCGAGGCGATCTCATCTAAGGCGGGGTAAAGCCGATCGAAAAGGGCTTGGAGACCATCCTCCTCGTTATAGACGGGAATAACGATGCTGAGTTCTGGATTGCTGGCTAAGGTAGCTAAATTCAATGTCATGCTGTAATTTTGCCTGATCTTGTCTCAAATACCCTTTTCTTGGGAATTTTCAGCTTTTGAGGTATTTTTTAAGTATGCCAAGCAAAGCGTTTGCTATACGGTCGATGTCTTTATCTGCCATTCCTGGAAACAGAGGGAGAGTCAAAATGGAGCGCCCAATATGATGCGCAATTGGAGTATCTGCAGTGTCATATCCTAGTTTCTGATACAACGTAAATCCTGTAATTATTGGGTAGTGAACTCCAGTACCAATTCCGAGATCTTTTAACTCCGTCATTAGCTGAGCTCGATCTATGGTGATTTGCTCTAAAGGCAAAACTATTTGGAACATATGCCAGTTACTGTCTGTGAAATTCTCGACAGGGAGCTCAAGCTCAAGATTATCTAGATTCATTACTTTAAGGCCGGTACGAATAGCATCGAAATATTGTCGTGCCAACGCCGCTCTTCGAGTCTGAAAAGTGGGTAATTGCTTTAGTTGCTGTAGTCCGATGACTGCATTAACGTCGGTTAAATTATCCTTACCGCCAAGCACATCAACGTCCATGCCATCCATGCCTTGACGAGTTAGACCTTGTAAGCGGAGCTTCTCTGCGAGCCTCGCTTCATCTAGTGTGTTTAAAACTAAACAACCGCCCTCAACCGTCGATAGGTTTTTATTCGCCTGAAAACTAAAGCTCACTAAATCACCTATGCTACCAATTTTTTGACCCTTCCATTGAGATCCAAATGCTTGAGCAGCATCTTCAATCACGCGTAATTTGTATTGCTTTGCGAGGGAATAGAGTTGGTCCATATCCACAGGCAAACCAGCCAAATAAACGGGCATGATGGCACGAGTTTTAGAGGTAATGGCAGCGGCTATTTTATTTAAATCAATATTGCGCGTCACCGGATCAATATCTACAAACACAGGTGTAGCGCCTACGCCCAAAATAACGTTAGAGGTTGCTACCCAAGAGATCGGGGTAGTGATGACTTCATCTCCAGAACCAATCCCAGCTATTTGCAGAGCAATTTTCATGGTGGCCGTGCCATTGGCAAAACAACGTACAGGACGACCACCGAAGTACGAGCTTAATTCAGACTCAAATTCGGCAAGTTTAGGACCTGAAGTTACCCAACCAGAACGCAATACATCAGCTACGGCATCAATTGTTTCTTGGTTAAAGTGGGGGCGTGTAAAAGGTATAAAAGGCAGTGTATTTTCGTTGACCGACATAGTTCGCCTTGTGGGTTATTGTTGCAAAGTATTTGCGGTATCAGGGTGTTTCACAATCACTCGACGTGAATCCCTGCCAACTTCTTGCATGGGTAAATTGAGTTTTTGTAATTCTATATATTGTTCGGGAGCCATTAAGGCGTAAGCAGCCCGATCTTCTTTCCAGCGATCAATAAAGGCATCAAGTGTGGGGAGCCAGAGTAGCGGTTCTTGGTTGACCCCGAACTCAAGCTCATCTGGAAACTCAACCATAATCATGGTCCTGCCCAAATAGAAGGGGACGGTGTGATCAAGAATCCGTACCGAGTAGAAGTTGACATTTTTGGGAATGCTTACTTTTACCCGATCGACTAAATCAATCCCCGATACCGCACGACCAAGTGTTTCATGCCCAGTACCAGCGATGAGTGCGCATAAGAAAAAGCCAGATGCGTAACTCACAATACTAGATAGTCCATTCCTCTTGGCCTGCATGAATGCCGCCGAACTAAAGGCAAACAAGGAAATCAAAGCTGCAATAATCCAATAGGTGTATTGCGCATAAGACTCAATTTCATCAGGCCTTGCTTGCTTGCTGATTTCTGATAAAAAGAAAAATCCAGCGCCACCTAGAAGGGCGCAGAAGAGGGTTTGTAATTGCCAGGGTAATTTAAGGGCGTTACTAAAATTAAGACTGCGGTCGAGTTGATGGCCTACCAATAAAGCTAGTGCTGGAAATATGGGAATGATGTAGCCAGGTAACTTTGACTGGGAAATGCTAAAAAAGCCCAGAATCACGGCAAACCAACACACTAATAGCCAGCCACTAGAAAATTTTCGCTGTCGTTCTTGCCAAGCAAGCGCAATAGCCGCCGGCACTTGTGCGAGCCATGGAAAAAAGCCCAGGAAGAGCAAGGGCAGGAAGTAGTAGATGGGTCCAGTTCTACTGTGAGCTGTTTGAGTAAATCGCTCCAAGTGCTCATGAATAAAAAAGAATTGTAAAAATTCAGGATTGCGTTGCGCTACCACTACAAACCAAGGCGCAGTGATTGCTAAAAATAAAATGGCTCCACTAAGCAAATGGAGACGTTTCCAGATTCGCCAATCCCAAGCGCTGATCGAATAGAAGAGAAAAACCATGGCGGGTATTGCAAAGCCGATCACCCCTTTGGAGAGGGTTGCCAAGGCCATAAAAATCCAACATCCCCACATCCAATGACGAGTACTGTTTTTATTGTGCGAAGTCTGAGCCAGCAATAGACTGCAAAGGGCTGCCACTAAAAAGGCGGAGAGTCCCATATCTAAGGAGTTTACGTGCCCGCTAATGACCCACATTGGACTTGATGCTAGTACCACTGAGGCCAGCCACCCAGCGCGAGAGCCATAGATTCGAGCACCAGCAAACCCAACAAACAAGATGGTTAAAAACCCTGTGAGCGCCGTCCAAAGGCGGGCTTGCCAATCGCCTATGCCAAATAGGTGAAATGCTGAAGCGGTCACCCAAATTTGCAAGGGTGGTTTTTCAAAATACTTATAGCCGTTATAGCGAGGAGTAATCCAATCACCAGTGACCAACATCTCGCGAGCAATTTCTGCATATCGCCCTTCATCAGATGGAATGAGATGACGGTAATTCAAGGTACCAAACCAAAGTAGAGCGTAGATCAGCACCAAGATCAGGATCTTTCCCGGATTTAAGGCGCTGGACTGTCTCATTTGGCCAAACTGCATTAAGTGGTTTCCACAATGAGGGCCAATAGTACTTGGCGGCCTTCGCCAACTAAGATGTTGTAAGTTCTGCAAGCTGCCTGTGAATCCATAAGCTCAAAGCCGATTTTGGCTTGAATTAGTGGCTTTAAGAGTTCGGGTTTTGGAAATCGCTGCCTAGTTCCAGTGCCAATAAGGATTAATTCAGGCTTTAAGGTGGCCATTTGCGCAAAATGACTCTCCATTAGCTGATTAAATGAACTGACGGGCCACTCTACAATGTCACCATCTGAGCTTAATAAAACAGCATGGTGGTAGGCGGCCCTATTGATCTCTACATAGCCATCACCGTAACCAGTAACGGTGTTGGCTCCTGAATGGGGGTCAGATTGAAGCTTCACATGGACTCTCTGTCATAATTATATGGATTATAGCCAGCTGTTTTTTCCAAAATTTCAAGAACTTACCCTTTAATTTATTGTGAAACCCATCCTAAAGTCCGAAAAACTCAATCACGTCTGTTATGACATACGTGGTCCAGTGCTTGAGCTTGCTCAGCGCATGGAGGAAGAGGGTCACAAAATCATTAAATTAAACATTGGAAATGTGGGTGTTTTTGGCTTTGATCCGCCAGAGGAGATCCAGCTCGATATGATCCGTAATCTGGGCAATGCTTCGGCGTACTCTGATTCCAAAGGTATTTTTTCTGCCCGTAAGGCCATCATGCAGTATTGCCAGGAAAAAGGTATCCAAGGCGTGACTTTGGACGATATCTATACTGGTAATGGGGTTTCTGAGCTCATCGTGATGTCCATGAATGCATTACTCAACAATGGCGACGAAGTTTTAGTGCCTGCGCCAGACTATCCACTGTGGACTGCGGCCGTAAGTTTGTCTGGAGGCACCCCAGTTCATTATCTTTGTGATGAGTCCAAGGAGTGGGCACCTGATTTGACGGATTTGCGTAAAAAGATCACCTCTCGCACTAAGGCGATAGTGGTGATTAATCCCAATAATCCAACTGGTGCAATTTATTCCAAGGAAGTATTAAGTGAACTCACTGAGATCGCTCGTGAGAATGACTTAATTTTATTTGCGGATGAAATCTACGACAAGATGTTGTATGACCAAGAGAAGCACATTTCCTTAGCATCCTTATCTACTGATGTCGTTACGATCACATTTAATGGTCTTTCTAAAAACTACCGTTCTTGTGGTTATCGTGCGGGCTGGATGATCGTATCGGGTGACAAAGCAATGGTACGAGACTACATCGAGGGTCTCAATATGCTTTCTTCAATGCGCTTATGCGCCAACGTTCCCGGGCAGTATGCTATTCAAACTGCCTTAGGCGGGTATCAAAGTATCAATGACTTGGTGGCTGAAGGTGGTCGCTTAGCCAAGCAGCGAGATCTTGCATGGAAGTTAATTACTGAGATACCTGGGGTTACTTGCGTAAAGCCAAAATCTGCCTTGTATTTATTTCCTAAGTTAGATCCGGTAATGTATCCGATTGATGATGATCAACAATTTATTGCCGATCTTCTGAAGGAAGAAAGAGTATTAATGGTTCAAGGCTCAGGCTTTAACTGGGCTAAACCAGATCATTTCCGAGTAGTTTTCTTGCCTCATGAAGACGTTCTGAGGGAAGCCATTGGGCGTCTTGCGCGTTTTTTAGAACGATATCGTCAAAAACATAGTCGTAAAGCGACTACATCAACCGCATCAAAGGCATCATGAAACCGATTCAAGTTGGGCTATTAGGTATTGGTACTGTAGGTGGGGGCGTATTCACTGTTTTAGAGCGCAATCAGGACGAGATCTTTCGTCGCGCTGGTCGTGGTATTCGTATTCACACGGTGGCAGATCTAAATGTAGAGCGCGCAAAAGAAATCGTGCAAGATCGTGCGCAAATTGTGGGTGATGCACGTGCCGTCATCAACGATCCTGAGATCGACGTAGTGGTAGAGCTCATTGGTGGTTATGGCATTGCCAAAGAATTGGTGCTTGAAGCAATTGCCGCTGGGAAGCATGTGGTTACTGCTAACAAGGCTTTAATTGCTGTTCACGGTAATGAAATTTTTAAAGCCGCCCACGAAAAAGGGGTAATGGTGGCATTTGAAGCTGCTGTTGCTGGTGGGATACCCATCATTAAGGCTTTGCGTGAAGGTTTAACTGCTAATCGCATCGAGTGGATTGCCGGCATCATTAACGGTACAACGAACTTTATTCTCTCAGAGATGCGTGACAAGGGCTTGGACTTTGCAACAGTATTAAAAGAGGCGCAGCGTTTGGGTTATGCTGAAGCTGACCCTACCTTTGATATTGAAGGTGTTGATGCTGCCCATAAGGCAACCATCATGAGTGCCATTGCGTTTGGTATTCCCATGCAGTTTGAAAAAGCGCACGTTGAGGGCATCACTCAGTTAGATGCCATTGATATTAAATATGCAGAACAATTAGGTTATCGCATCAAACTACTTGGTATTGCGAAAAAGACTTCAATTGGCGTTGAGTTGCGTGTACATCCAACCCTCATCCCAACCAAACGTCTGATTGCCAATGTTGAAGGCGCTATGAATGCGGTCCAAGTATTTGGCGATGCTGTAGGTACGACTCTATATTACGGCAAAGGTGCGGGCTCAGAGCCAACCGCATCTGCTGTGATCGCAGACTTGGTAGATATCACCCGTTTGCTAGGAGCCAGCCCTGAAAATCGAGTTCCTTATTTGGCTTTTCAACCAGATGCGGTCAGCGATATTTTAGTACTACCTATGGGTGAAATTAGCACTAGCTACTACTTGCGTTTGCGCGTAGCTGATCAAGCTGGCGTTCTGGCTGACATTACTAAAATCTTAGCGGATCACGGTATTTCTATTGATGCACTCTTGCAAAAAGAGGCGGATGAAGGTGAGAGCCAGACTGATCTCGTAGTCCTTACTCATGAGACCAAAGAGAAGCATATGCTTGCGGCGATTCATGAAATCGAAAATCTGAAGACCGTGGCTGGTAAAGTGGTGAAGATTCGTTTAGAGCATTTGTCCTAAAAATATATGCGTTACCAATCTACCCGAGGCAATAGCCCTCAACAATCATTTTTAGAAATTCTGCTGGGCGGTTTAGCGCCCGATGGCGGTTTATATTTGCCGGTGGAGTATCCAAAGGTGACTTCGGAGCAATTAGATTCTTGGCGAGGCTTGTCCTATGCGGATTTAGCTTTTGAGGTCTTAAGACTGTATTGCAATGACATTCCAGAAGATGATCTACGTGTTTTACTACGTAAAACCTATACTGGAAAAGTCTATTGCAATGGACGTCCAGAAGATAATGCAAATGACATAACCCCCCTTCATTGGTTAGGCGAAGAGGGGGGAACTCGTATTGGTTTATTAAGCTTATCCAATGGCCCAACGTTAGCGTTCAAGGATATGGCGATGCAGTTGCTTGGAAATCTCTTTGAGTATGCTTTAAAACATGCTGGGCAGAAGCTCAATATTTTGGGTGCAACCTCAGGTGATACGGGTAGCGCTGCTGAATATGCGATGCGCGGTAAAGAGGGCGTCAAAGTATTTATGCTCTCACCACGTGGCAAGATGAGCGCATTTCAATCGGCCCAGATGTATTCCTTGCAAGACCCCAATATTTTTAACTTAGCAGTTGCTGGAGTGTTTGATGATTGCCAGGATATTGTTAAGGCAGTGAGCAACGACCATGCTTTCAAAGAAAAGCATCGCATTGGAACAGTGAACTCTATTAATTGGGGTCGTGTTGTAGCGCAAGTGGTCTACTATTTTCAGGGTTATTTACTGGCCACTAAATCAAGCGCAGAAAAAGTTTCCTTTACTGTGCCGTCGGGTAACTTTGGCAATATCTGCGCTGGTCATATTGCCCGCATGATGGGTCTGCCAATAGAACATTTGGTTGCTGCCACCAATGAAAATGATGTTCTTGATGAGTTCTTCCGAACGGGTATTTACCGGGCTCGCAAGTCTGCTGAGACCTTGCATACCTCTAGCCCTTCAATGGATATTTCTAAGGCGAGTAACTTTGAACGTTTTGTATTTGATTTAATGGGTCAGGATGGTCAGGCTACTGCGCGAATGTTCAAGTTGGTAGATGAGGCTGGTGGTTTTGATATCTCAAAAGAAGTTATCTTTAAAGAGATCGGAAAGTATGGCTTTCAGTCTGGTCGAAGCACCCATCAAAACCGCCTCGATACGATCCGTGATGTCGATCATCGCTACGGCGTGATGATTGATACTCATACCGCTGACGGCGTTAAAGTGGCCCGTGATCATCTGCAATCAGGTATCCCGATGATTGTGCTGGAAACAGCTTTGCCTATTAAGTTTGAAGAAACTATCAAATTGGCTCTAGGCCGTCCAGCAGAATGTCCGCCTGCATTTAAAGATATCAAGTCCAAACCCCTGCGCGTTGAAAATATTAATGCTGACGTGAATGAGGTCAAAGCCTTTATTACCTCACATCTGAATTAACCCTATACAAAACTCGGCCAGAAGTGCTATGACTAAACCCCCGATGTTGACTGCTCAGCAGGCCTTAGATCATTTACTGTTGCATGCAAAACCCGTGAGTGGCAGTGAGGTAGTGCCCATGCAGGCAGCATTGGGTCGGGTGTTGGCCGAAGATGTGAAAAGCTTGGTGGACGTTCCCCCGATGGACAACACCTCCATGGATGGATATGCAGTTCGGATTGCCGATTTAAATATCGCAAGCCATCTCAAAATTGCCCAGCGCATTCCAGCGGGATCCGTGGGGTCTCAATTGGAGCCTGGTACGGCTGCGCGTATTTTTACCGGTGCGCCTATTCCGCCTGGAGCAGATGCTGTAGTTATGCAAGAGGACTGCACCGTTCTCGAAGGCTCGGGTGAAGATGTCCAAATTAATAGCGCCCTTAAAGTCGGCCAATGGATTCGTCGCAAAGGTGAGGATTTAACTGCAGGTAAAACTGCATTAAGCGCCAGAACATTTTTACGCCCACAAGAATTGGGTGTTGCTGCCTCTGCTGGTCTGACGCATTTGAGCGTTAAGCGTCGTGTCAGGGTGGCAGCATTTTTTACTGGTGATGAGTTAGCACTTCCAGGTGAGCCTTTAAAGCCGGGTGGCATTTACAACTCTAATCGCGATACTTTGTTAGCGTGCCTAAAGGCTTTAGGATGTGATGCTACCGATTTGGGAATTGTTCCAGATCGCTTGGATGTGACGCGTGCAACGCTCCGCGCAGCCAGCAAAGATCATGATTTGATTATCACTTCTGGCGGCGTATCAGTAGGCGAGGAGGATCACATTAAACCCGCCGTTACAGCAGAAGGGCGATTGAATTTATGGCAAATAGCCATTAAGCCTGGAAAACCTTTGGCTTTTGGCGCTGTTCGTAGATCAAATAATCCAGACGACGGCGAAGCATGGTTTATGGGATTGCCTGGTAACCCCGTTTCTAGCTTTGTCACTTTCTTGTTATTTGTTAGGCCATTCATTCTTCAATTGCAAGGGCGTGAAGCGGGCCCTCCACGATCCTACCCCATGCGCGCTGACTTTGATTGGCTCAAAGGAGATCGTCGTAATGAATTTCTTCGTGTCAAAATTAACGATCAAGGGGGCTTGGATCTATTCCAAAACCAAAGCTCTGGGGTACTTACCAGCGCCTCATGGAGTGATGGTTTGGTAGACTGCCCCCCAGGGCAGATATTTAAAGCGGGTGATTTTGTTAAATATATCCCCCTGAGCGCTTTACTGTATTAAACAAAACTTAGTAAATCCGATTACGATTGTCTTATGAAAATTGAATTACGATTCTTTGCTTCTTTACGTGAAGCCTTAGGTACATCTCATGAGAATATTTTAATTCCCGAATTCGTGAATACGATTTCTGATTTGCGCAGTCATTTGATTGGACGTGGTGGTGCTTGGGCTGAAGTTCTAGAAGGAAGTAAAACAATACGCTGCGCTTTAAACCAAGAAATGGTGAGCGAATCTACAGTATTACAAGAAGGCGCAGAAGTTGCTTTCTTTCCTCCGGTAACGGGCGGCTGATATGGTTATCCGCATTCAGGAGGCAGACTTTGATTTGGGCGCTGAAATCAAAGAAATTCGTAAAGGTGATTTGCAAGTGGGTGCTGTAGTTTCTTTTGTTGGCACTGTGCGAGATTTAAATGATGGCAGCCAATTGACGAGTATGACTCTTGAGCACTACCCAGGAATGACTGAAAAAGCACTGGAAGAAATTGCTGATCAAGCAAAGTCACGCTGGGATATTCGCAATACATTAATCATCCATCGGATTGGGCCAATGTTGCCTGAAGATCAAATCGTTTTAGTGGCTGTAACAAGTGCCCATAGAAGGGAAGCATTTGCTGCGTGCGAGTTTATTATGGATTACCTTAAAACGGCAGCCCCTTTTTGGAAAAAAGAAGTGACATCAGAAGGGGGTCGTTGGGTTGATGCCCGCGTTGCTGATGAGGTTGCCATGGCACGCTGGAATAAGAGCTGATCAGGGCTAGTGTTTTCTGATGCTACTGGTGAGTTGGGTTGCTCACCTGTTTTGATTGATAGCGCTCAATAGGCGGGCAAAGTAAATCACAAATACCCACTCCCAAAGTGCTGGATACCTTGACCAGAACTACCAATGTTGGGTTACCAAGTCCCCTCTCAATTTTACTAACAAGGGTTCTATCAATACCCGCCTGCAGTGCCAGTTTTTCTTGTGAAAGCCCCATCTCGAACCTCATTCGTTTCATGTTTGAGCTTAAGTGAGTTTGGTAGTTGTTAGAAGACATGTCTCATTATCACCTAAGAGCTACTGTTAATAGGCTTCTAGTCTATTTTATGGACACCATATTGACTGTAGTTTATAAGCCGTGGAATAAAGCCTACAATGAGTAATGAAACTTTTCCCCCCAAAGACTCTCGCACTGTCAATATTTAAAGCTTCACATTGATTGCTGAAATAGCCCCCAAACGGGCTATAGCTGCGTTGGTTGCAATATTCATGTTTCCCGCCATGTTTTCTTTAGATGCGCATGCCTCTAAAGAGGATGCGGTTGCCTGTTATAAGACGGCTATCAAAGAGCCATTAACTTTTTATGGCAATCGTGGTGATATTTTCATTTTGTATGACGGCTCTAAGTGGAAGGTGGTTTCAGGAGCGCAATATGAATATATTCCCTTTCGTTATAGAGATGTCATTATTTGCCCGATCATAGAAAAGTTAATGATTGGCGATAAAACTCTTTCAGTATTGCAACTCGATAAATAAAAAGAAAGCTATGATCACAACCCCCTACCGCCGCTTTATTGCTAAAGAAGAAAAAATATGGGGCGGAATGCCTTCACGAGAAAGACAAATTTTAAAGATTATCTTAGGGCGTAAGCTTGATTCCCCACTAAGAGTGATGGGTATCATTGAAGACCAACAGTTTGGTTCGCGTGCAACAGCTCATGCGGCTCTTAATAGACTTCTGTCCTCTAACTTTTTACAATATAAAGAATGTGGGCAAAAAGACAGAAGCAAATTCATTGTTTTATCCTCTAAGGGTGCAGGCTTGTTTAAGCGACTTGAAAAACTATTTTTAGCTAGCGCTTAAGAAGCCAGTTCAGTTAGTTGGGGTTTTAGTTCCTCTAGCAAAGAGTAATTAAAATTCGGACCTTTGTTTTTTTGCGCTCCATAGATTCTGAGGAATGGCCTGCTATTGGCTTATGCTAGACTTTTCATTATTTTCTAGCCAGGTTCTGCAATGAAGACAATCGTATTGCTGTTATTAAGTGCCATGATATTTAATGTGCATGCTCAAGATCAGCGACCTGAAGTGCAAACTGAGGCTGGACGGTTGCAAGGTATCACCGAGCGCAATATGCAAGTTTTTAAGGGTATTCCTTATGCGGCGCCGCCCGTTGGCGATCTTCGGTGGAGACCCCCTCAAGCCGCCATTCCTTGGAGCGGAACGCGAGATGCGAGTCAATTTGGTGATTCTTGCCCTCAACCTTATATTAAAAACCTAAGCAATGGCTTGACTCTGCCCGGGAATGAAGATTGCTTAAAGTTAAACGTATTTACACCAAAAAAATTAGCTCAGAATTTGCCCGTCATGGTGTGGATTCATGGGGGTGGTTTATTTGTTGATGGCAGTAAAGATGCCCAGTTCATCCCGATTAATCTAATTAAGAATGGTGTCATTGTTGTGACCTTTGATTATCGCTTGGGTACGCTTGGATTCTTTGCGCCTCATGAATTGATTAATGAGGCCAAGTCGAGGGGCGAGCCTGTTGGAAATTATGGTGTGATGGATCAAATTGCGGTACTTCAATGGGTCAAAAAAAACATTCAAGAATTTGGTGGAGATCCAAATAATGTGACTATTTTCGGTGAATCTGCTGGTGGTCGGAGCGTCACTTGGCTGATGGTGTCTGATGCTGCTAAGGGGCTATTCCACAAGGCTATTGCTGAAAGCGCGCAACAGAGTCCCCTACGTGGTATGACAGAAAAACGGTTTGGTTCTGCTCCCGAAGTAGATGTAGACGCAAAATATATGGCCACTATCGGAGCTAAGTCTTTAAAGGAATTAAGAAGTCTTCCTGCACAAAATCTGGTGCTAAGTCCAGCTAACTTTGAAGAAGGGGAGTTTGGCGGGCCATTTGTTGATGGCCAGATCTTGAAAGGAGACCCTCTTGCTTTATTTGCAGCGGGCCAGCAGGCCAAGGTTCCTTTTATGATAGGTACCAACTCATGGGATTCGAGCTTTCTTGTGCCTGGTCAACCACCGCTTGATGCTTTTCTAAAAAAGGTAGACGAAGATCCTAAAACTATTAAAAAACTTTATGCGCAAAATAAAGACCCGTGTATTTTGTCTTCGAACGTAATGGGTGATATGTTGTATCGAGCGAGTACGAAGATGCTGGCCAATAATATGAATGGGGTAGCGCCTGGATATGCCTATTATTTTGATTACTTAAGTAAGAACATCCGCCCGGCTTATCCGGGTGCACCACATACCTTCGAGATCGCTTATGTTTTTGGTAGCTTGGACTCCATGCCTCAAGCTCCAAATCTACCCGAGTCAGGCACTGACAAATGCGCACGCATTAAAAATGCGACAACAGACCTAAAGGAAAAAGGCGTTTGGTCAAAGTACTGGTATCCGATTGTGGATAAGAATAGTGCACAAGATAAGGCGATGTCCGAGAAGATGTCTCAGAGTTGGGCGGCTTTTGCTAGGACAGGCAATCCCAATGTTTCTGGGCAGGTTCATTGGCCAGTTTATAACTTGAAGGCAGATGTGATGAGGAATTTTTCTTATGATAAAGAGCTCATTAAAGAGCTGAGAAAAGATAAGATTGATTATCAGATTTTCCATTTAAAGGAAATTTTTGGCATTGAATACATCAAAGATTCCCTTTAGTAAGGCGCATTTACTAGCATTTTTTTAAGCTCATTTAGGTGAGCTTATTGCTGCTTATAAATTATCGATTCCTATGCGGCGATGCTTAAAGCCAGTTATTGGTTCAAGTGGTGCAGAGGAGTCGGTAGGATTCGTGTAAATGTCAAAGACATCCTAGGAGATCCCTTATTTCATCTTCAATGATTTAAATCTTAAAAAATCCCAATTTTTCTGATCGCTGCAAACGCTTTAGCCTAGCTTCCGCTTTAGAGGCCTCAGATCGATCTGGGTGCTCCTGGGTAGCCAAGAGGATTACTGGTCTACGAGAGCGGGTATATCGTGCGCCTTGACCAGTGTTATGGGCCTGTAGCCGATGTTCAAGCCTGTTGGTAATCCCAGCATAGAAGCTACCGTCGGAACATTCTAGAAGATAAACAAGCCAGGTCAAAATAGGGCGTCTTAGGGTTAAAAGATCCTTAAAGATCTTGAAAGATAACGATTTCGCCTTCATATTCTACATATATATAGGTCACTTGAAGTTATACCCTCTATTATTATAATTAGTAGAAGTGTTCATTCAGATTTTGTAAATTAGGTAAAAAATGAGAATAGATAAATTAACGACCAAATTTCAAGAAGCATTGAGTGAGGCGCAAAGTCTTGCTTTAACTAAAGATAATCAATATATAGAACCAGCCCATTTGCTACTAGCAATGCTGCATGATTCTGATGGCGGTGCCAAGAGCCTCTTAACGAGGGCTGGCGTTAATGTTCCTGGCCTTGAAAAGGGGGCGGAAAAGCTCATTAGTCATTTACCTGAAGTTCAGGGCACTAGCGGTGAAGTTCAGGTTGGTCGCGATTTAAGTAATTGGTTAAACCTGACTGAAAAAGAAGCAAATAAGCGTGGTGATCAATTTATTGCGGGTGAGCTATTTTTATTGGTCATGTCTGAAGATAAAGGTGAGCTGGGAAAAATTGCTCGTGAGAATGGGTTAAGCCGTAAGTCGTTAGAGGCTGCTATTAATTTAGTGCGTGGAGGAGAGTCAGTGAATAGTGCGGATGCTGAAGGCCAACGTGAAGCGTTGAAAAAATATACATTGGATCTTACGGAGCGTGCTCGTATGGGCAAGCTAGATCCTGTTATCGGTCGTGATGATGAAATTCGTCGCACTATTCAGATTTTGCAACGCCGTGGCAAAAATAATCCTGTATTAATTGGTGAGCCAGGTGTTGGCAAGACGGCAATCGTCGAGGGGTTGGCGCAGCGTATTGTCAATGGTGAGGTCCCAGAAACCCTTAAAGACAAGCGTGTATTGGTTTTGGATATGGCTTTACTCTTGGCTGGCGCTAAATACCGTGGTGAGTTTGAGGAGCGTCTTAAGGCGGTCCTAAGTGACGTAGCCAAAGACGAAGGTCGCACCATTATTTTTATCGATGAGATTCATACGATGGTAGGTGCCGGTAAGGGTGAGGGGGCAATGGACGCTGGAAATATGCTTAAACCTGCTTTAGCGCGTGGAGAATTACATTGCATCGGCGCTACCACTCTAGATGAATACCGTAAGTACATCGAAAAAGATGCTGCACTTGAGCGTCGCTTTCAAAAGGTAATGGTTGAAGAGCCTAGCGTAGAAGCTACTATTGCTATCTTACGTGGCTTGCAGGAGCGATATGAGCTTCACCATGGTATTGAGATCACTGATCCCGCCATCGTGGCTGCGGCTGAGTTATCGCATCGCTATATTACGGATCGTTTTTTGCCAGATAAAGCGATTGATTTAATCGATGAAGCTGGCTCTCGTATTCGGATGGAGATTGACTCTAAACCCGAGGTCATGGATAAGTTGGAACGTCGCCTTATTCAGCTAAAAATTGAACGTGAGGCCGTTAAAAAAGAAAAAGATGAGGCCTCACAAAAACGCCTAGGATTAATTGAGGATGAGATAAAACGTCTTGGCGCTGAATATGCTGATTTGGAGGAAATCTGGAAAGCAGAAAAAGGTGCCGTTCTTGGTGTGGCCCACGTAAAAGAAGAGATTGAAAAAATTAGGGCTGATATTGTGAAATTTCAGCGCGAAGGTAAGTTGGAAAAAGTGGCTGAATTGCAATATGGTCAACTGCCCGAATTAGAGGCTAAGCTAAAGTCCGCCACAGCTGCTGAAGCTAAAGGTAGCAAAGGTGGCCCAGTTAAAAATAAACTCTTGCGAACTCAAGTAGGTGCCGAAGAGATTGCTGAAGTAGTTTCTCGTGCGACTGGTATCCCGGTATCAAAGATGATGGAGGGTGAGCGCGATAAATTACTTAAGATGGAGGATTTATTGCACAAGCGTGTGGTTGGCCAAGAAGAGGCTATTCGCGCGGTTTCTGATGCGATTCGCCGTTCTCGCGCTGGTCTTGCTGAAGAGCATCGTCCATATGGCTCATTCTTATTTTTGGGACCTACGGGCGTTGGTAAGACCGAGCTTTGTAAGGCTTTGGCTGGTTTCTTATTCGATAGTGAAGAGCACTTAATCCGAATAGATATGAGTGAGTTTATGGAGAAGCATAGTGTTGCGCGTTTGATCGGCGCGCCTCCAGGCTACGTAGGCTACGAAGAAGGTGGGTACCTTACAGAGAAAGTGCGTCGCCATCCTTACTGTGTCATTCTGTTTGATGAAATCGAGAAGGCACATCCAGATGTCTTTAATGTCCTCTTGCAAGTCCTCGATGATGGCCGTTTAACGGATGGTCAAGGTCGTACCGTAGACTTTAAGAACACAGTGATTGTGATGACCAGTAATATTGGATCCCATCTTATTCAGTCAATGGTTGGCAAGAAACAGCTCGAAATTAAAGAGGCAGTATTCGCAGAGTTAAAAAATCACTTCCGCCCTGAGTTTCTAAACAGAATTGATGAGATTGTCGTATTCCATGGCTTGGATAAAGCAAATATTGCCAATATTGCCAAGATTCTTCTTAAGAATCTTTCTGATCGTTTGGCAAAACTGGATATGCAAATGGAAGTCAGTGATGCCGCACTTAATAAAATTGCTGAAGTGGGCTTTGATCCTATTTATGGCGCAAGACCACTCAAGCGAGCGATTCAGCAATATATCGAGAACCCGGTGTCCAAGATGATTTTAGAAGGCAAGTTTGGTCCTAAGGACACCGTTCCTATTGGTATTGATAAGGATGGGGGCTTTAGCTTTACTAAGTAAAGTTCGGGCAAAATCAGCAGCAATTATCCTGCGCCAGTAAACTCGTTAGATGACTGATACGCAAAGCAGGCGCGCCAGTGATGTACGGCTTGTTGGTCTGATTAGCCTAGCTCACGGCAGCTCCCATTTCTTTCACTTAATTCTTCCGCCTATGTTTCCATGGCTGAAGGCGGAGTTTGGCTACAACTATGCCGAGTTAGGTTTGCTCATGACCATCTTTTTTGTGGTCTCTTGCCTAGTACAAGCAGCATCTGGGTTTTTGGTGGATCACATCGGTGCGCGCCCTGTCTTGTTTGCGGGGGTGGGTCTGCTGGCACTTGCAGCGCTGACTTATTCGCAGAGCAACAGCTACGCTTTGTTAGTTTTAGGGGCCGTCATTGCCGGTTGCGGTAATGGGATCTTTCATCCAGTTGATTACACTTTAATCAATCACAAAATATCATCACCCAATTTGTCTTATGCTTATTCTATTCATGGTGTTACTGGCTATCTTGGTTGGGCTGCTGCGCCAGCTTTTATGGTTTCCATTGCAACTCTGACGGACTGGCGTATTGCCTTCTTATCTGCATCATTTCTCGAAGCAATCATCCTTCTTATTTTATGGATAAATCGAGATCGCTTAATCGATAATGTGAAGGATCGCCGTGCCCAATCTATTGCTACTCATGTAGCTGCAAATCCCGGAGTTAAGCCTGCAGGTACTTTTGCTTTTTTAAAACTTCGAGCTGTCTGGCTTTGTTGGATTTTCTTTTTCTTTAGTATGGCCGCCACTACCGGATTGCAATCTTTTGCCCCAAGTGCCCTTTATGAAATGTATGGCCTATCAGTTAGTTCTGGTAATTATTTTTTAACTTTGATGTCATTGGGTGGTGCTACTGGAATGTTGCTAGGCGGTTATCTCGCTAAACACTTTATGTACCCCGAGCGCATTATTACTACTTGCTTTGGGGTGAGCATTTCAATGAGCTTGTTGATAGCTACCGGATGGGTGCCAGTTGACGCCATTGTTGTTCTGTTTGTGGTGATAGGTGCCGGCTTGGGTATTGCAGCGCCTTCGCGGGATTTAATGATCCGTTCTGCGACCCCAGCAGGTGTATCGGGCAGGGTATATGGAGTCGTGTATTCAGGGATCGATCTAGGCGCCGCTATTGGCCCGCTCATCTTTGCGATCTTTTTAGATATTGACTTACCAAAACTCTTATTTGTGGGCGTTGCATTATTTCAATTGATGATCATTCTGACGGCTTTTAAGGTCTCCGATGCCCCATCAACAAGACCCATTTGAATATCTTGTATTATTTCATAATGTGAAACGTCATTACGATACGTAAAATGCAGTGCAGCAATTCAATAAAAATGTACCTCCACAGGGTGAATATCCATTTTACATTACGAAAATTAATGCTTAAGTCATTGAATTTATAGATTTAATTAATTTATAAATAATGATACAAAGTTCTTGCTTGGTTTTTTGAAGTATCTAAACTCTTATATAAGACATAAGACTTGAATGTCTCAATATTTCACAGTTTTAGAGGTACTTGCTTAACTTAGGGAGATAAACATGGCAGATCGCAAAGCAGAAATTGCAGCAATTCAAAAGGATTGGGATACCAATCCACGTTGGAAAGGTATTACCCGTGGCTACACAGCAGAAGATGTTGTTCGTCTTCGTGGCTCGCTAAAGATTGAGCATACTTTGGCCAAACATGGAGCTGAAAGACTTTGGGACTTAGTAAACAGCGAAGCTTACGTTAATTGTTTGGGTGCTTTGACTGGCGGGCAAGCAATGCAACAAGTGAAAGCAGGTGTTCAGGCTATTTATTTATCAGGCTGGCAGGTAGCTGCTGACGGCAACTCCTCTGCAGCAATGTATCCAGATCAATCCTTATACCCAGTTGATTCGGTGCCAAAGATGGTTGAGCGTATTAATAACTCATTCCAACGCGCTGATGAAATTCAAACTTCCAAAGGAATTAATAAAGGCGACGCTGGATATATTGAGTACTACGCCCCAATCGTTGCTGATGCTGAAGCGGGGTTTGGCGGTGTATTAAACGCATTTGAATTAAGTAAAGCTTTAATTAAGCAAGGTGCTGCTGGCGTCCACTTTGAAGACCAATTATCTTCAGTTAAAAAATGTGGCCACTTAGGTGGAAAAGTATTGCTACCAACAGCCGAGTCTGTACAAAAATTGATTTCCGCCCGTTTGGCTGCTGACGTGATGGGGGTATCTACGATTATCTTAGCTCGTACAGATGCTGAAGCTGCAGACTTATTGACATCTGATTATGATGAAAATGACAAACCATTTTTGACAGGCGAGCGTACTCCAGAAGGTTTCTACAAAACACGTAAGGGCTTGGATCAAGCAATATCTCGTGGTGTGGCATACGCTGCTTATGCTGATATGGTTTGGTGTGAAACAGGCACCCCTGATCTTGAGTTTGCACGTCAATTTGCGGAAGCAATTCGTTCGAAGTTTCCAGGTAAGATGCTTGCATATAACTGTTCGCCATCTTTTAACTGGAAGAAAAATTTAGATGATGCAACGATCGCTAAGTTTCAGCGTGAGCTAGGCGCAATGGGTTACAAATATCAATTTATTACCCTCGCTGGTATTCATTCTATGTGGTACAACATGTTCGACTTGGCGCAAGATTATATGCAGCGTGGTATGACTGCCTATATCGAAAAAGTACAAGAACCAGAATTTGCTGCTCGTGATCGAGGTTATACATTCGTATCTCACCAGCAAGAGGTTGGCACGGGCTACTTTGATGATGTCACTACCGTAATCCAGGGTGGCAAGTCATCAGTAACCGCTTTGACGGGATCTACAGAGGAAGAGCAGTTCCACTAAGCCAAACTCCTAAGTAGTTAGTGTTAGCAGTAATACCAATGCTGCCGCGGCGTCTAAATTACCTCATAAGGGTGACTTAGGTGCCGTTTTCGTTTACATTTATTCCATGGCCAATTGCATACTCTGTGAAGAAGAAGTCAAACCCCCTGAGGGGCAGTTGATTTGGCGTGGAGATGACTGCCGAGTCATTCTTGTTGATGACCAAGATTTGCCTGGTTTTTGCAGAATCATTTGGAATCGTCACGTAGCTGAAATGACTGATCTTGGTTATAGTGAGCGTGATCACCTCATGAACTTGGTCTTTGTTGTCGAAGAGGTTATCCGTCGTGTCATGCAGGCAGATAAGATCAATATCGCCGCCTTGGGCAATATGGTTAGCCATCTGCACTGGCATGTCATTCCTAGATATCAAGATGATGCTTTCTTTCCAGGGTCGGTTTGGTCTGCGAGAACGCAAGAAACGCCGACCGCCTTGATCATTGCTCGCAAAGAAAAAGCCAAAGAATTGCCTGCCGCTATTAAAGCTGCAATCACTGCACTTTCCTGAGCATCTCTATCAAGTTAGGTTTGGTACCTGCTTTCAATTTTGATTTCCACTGCTCAATACACCAACCATAATGGGCGCAGCTTCTGGTTTATATTAAACCTTGGTATATTCTTTCAAAAGACCTTGGAGCTGCTTTAGCCTTTTACTAAAACTATTGCCCTAGAGTTAAACCATAAGAGGGGGCGGAAAATGAAAATTAAGCTACTAATTACTGCTTTAAGCTTTATTCCGGCGATAGCGTTGGCGCAAGCGGGTTCAGATATGAAAGACGCTGGGCATGCACCAACTGCGGTCTCTACAGTGGCACCAATGGGGGCTGAGACAACCACCCATCCTCTTAGTTCCACGCTCACAAGAACTGCCAATGGCATGGCGCTTGGCCCTGAACGTGCAATCATGGGCGGTCCCCAAGTCGTTGTTTACGATGGCCGCTCTGGACAGTTGGTTCAAGCACTAGCGCCGATAATTCCTTTACCTAAAATTGCTGATCGATTGCCTACTGTTAGCTCTCTTGTAAAACCCCCACCTCCAGCAACAACATTAGAGGTTGCCCCGCCACCCGAAACCGTACCTCCCCCTGCCATCCTATACAAATATGAAGAGAAAATTCATTAACCGTAACATCCAGGCCCAATGAAAATAAAATTAGTATTACTATTTTTTGGACTCATGCCTATGTTGGCTTTGGGTGAACAAGGGTCAAATTTTTATAGTGGTCAAGATCTATACGGTCGGACCAATACATTTCGCGATCCAATAACTACTTCAGTAGCGCCAAATAAGCAGCCTCCATCATTGCAGTCCACAGTTGGATCGTCTTCTGCATCAGGAGGGAATGGTGGTTTGATATTTGGTAATGGAGGCGCTGAAAGTGGTGGAGGGGCAGCGCAGCCAACAATGATCCCGATTGGTGTTGAGACAAATGCAAAAACTTCTGGCGCTCCAGAAGCAAGCCCCCCGACTCAATCATTAGATCTCACCCCGAGGGTGCCACAGGAGGTCAATGAGGCAGTAATTTCCCCCATAGCAGCGGAGAACCCCCAATCTGGATTATTGGTTACTAATGGGGCAAAGAATGATTCCAATCACAAGGCTATAAATAACAATAATGTATTCCAGAATGTACGTCGTAACGTCGATGTTCCGTGGCAAGAGATCCCCTCACAATGAATTACATTAAATTCATAGCTTTAGCAGTCTGTCTTGCAAGCTCAGTGCCGAGCCTTTCTTTTGCCCAAACACCAACATCGAGTCTTCGAGAGTACGCGCCTATTTCTCTGATGCAATATCTCGAAGTGGTTAAAGGGAATAACGCCATCATTGGCAATAAGAGATTGGGGAAAGAAACCGCTGCTGCCATCAAAGAATCGCTATCCCTTTACCAATTTAGACCGAGCGTGAGTTATACGAAGGGAACTTATTATCAACAGGTTCCATACGCCCCCTACACAACTCCTACATCGAATACCTATGGTCTTAATTTTAATGTTGAGGGCTGGGGTAAGCGTGCTGCTCGTGCAGAGTACGGTGATGCAGAGATTAGTAGGAGTAGCATTGATTATCAAGCTACTGAGGCGGATGTTCAAACAGCTGCAACTTTAGGCTTTATCGATACGTTAAGAAATCGGCTGCTATTTAATTCCTATTCTGAGGCAGCTAAAAAGATTGGCGCATTGCCAAAGACTGCGCAAACCATTGATTCGGATCGCTTCTTAATATATTACGAAAATGCATCTGCAAGGGACCTTCAGTTCACGTCGCTTAGTCTGCTCAACTACTCGGGTGGCGTATTGAAAAATCTTCCACTTCCCACTGGCAATCTAAACATTTCTCCCCAGCAGTTTGACCCAGATAAATTGGTCGAACAAGCTATGAATAACCGCACTGATATTTTAGCTTTGCGAGCGGCTATTAACTCTTCAGAAAAGAATGTCAGCATGACAAAGGAGAATCGGAGTTGGGATGTTCAGCCTTATGTTTCTTACACAACAACACCTCAGTACCAATCCAGTGGGTACACTTATACGCCGCAAAATGGATTTTCTGCGGGTATCTTAATACCAATCCCAGTGAACAACTATTTACAAAATGCTGATATTGTTCAAGCCGCTAACCAAAAACTCGGCTTTGAAATGCAATTGACAGATTTAAAGGCTCAAGTAGAGGTGCAGGTCATCCAATCGCTGTTGCAGTATGAGGCCGCTAAAACAATTTTGAGTCAAGCAAGGGATGCTTTAAGTAGCATCTCTAAAACTGCCAATCAAAATACTCCTAAGGACATAATGGGTCTACGTGACAAAGAGGGCGCTCTCATTGATGCTCAGACTAACCATGTAAAGGCCCTGGTCAATGTATACCGACAGAGCGGTAACTACAGCACCCCACAAATATGAAGAGGTTGGTACTGCTGCTCTTATTCTGCAGTATCGGTGTACTGGCTGCGCCACCAATTGTAGGGCCGCGCGGCCTAACTCCTGGGGAGGCTATCGCACAGCGTCAGGGCGCACTCTTTGTTGATGCGCGCCAAGGTATCTCTCAAAATACTCTCGGATCAAGGTTGGACGAGTTCTCATTGTTAAACCCGGGTTCACTGCAGTCAAGGTTTTTATTTAATAGCACTGTGCTTGCTGCTAACCAAAGTTCACCACAGATTGGCTATCTTTCTAGCAATAATTTAAATGCTGCCTATAAAAAATTTCTGGCAACTCAGCATGAATTTCTGATTGCAGAGCAATCAAAACCATTTGCATCTACTATTGCAAAAAGTCAAGTGCAAGGGATGGTGTTTATAAAAGCCACTCCTAGTGGCAATCAAGTGGTGGGACCAGCAACAGACCTAATTTATCGAAGTACCATTTCTTTGCCGAATTCTAAATCAGTAGCAAATGATCCTAATTAAAGCAGTGCTGGATTGGGTGGAAGCCCTGCTGTAATTGCAGGGCTTCTGAGATATTAAATGACGATTAAAAAGGGGTAGTTTTTAGGGTTTAGCCCAACCTCTTCAGGGCCTCAAGATATTTTTCGGGGCTTAGTTGTTCGCCTTCGCGCTGCGCTTCCCACATAGCTCGGCCTAGGCACTCCATCATGAGGTGATGAGCTTCATGTTCAGAGGCTAATTTCTTAGTCAGTTTCTCGGCAATCTCTTTGATACCAGTCGGTTGATTGATAGAGATCTGTTCGCTAATGGATAAGTGCATTGAGAGATGCAAGAAAGGGTTAGTTTCACCGCGTTCTGGTGCGTAGTCTTGCTCTAATGCACCCTCAGGATCCATTAATTGGGAATGATATTCGGGGTGTTGCGCCATCCAGTCGCCAGCTAGTATTTCCATTGGAGTGAGAATATGCTTCTCAGTTTTTTTCTTCCAGGTATCGCAGAAAAAGCGACGCACTTCTTCACGGGTTGGATTAAATATCGCCACGAACCTTGCCTTTGCTAGTTTTTTGTTTAAAGCTACAGAGTGGCTCAACAATGCATTGAGCGCACTCAGGATTGCGCGCCTTACAGGTATATCTACCATGCAGAATAAGCCAGTGATGAGCATCTTGTAAAAATTCTTTGGGAACGCGTTTAAGCAATTTCTCCTCAACCTCGACAACATCCTTTCCAGATGCCAGACCAGTTCGGTTGGATACTCGAAAGATGTGGGTGTCTACTGCAATGGTTGCTTGACCAAAAGCGGTATTTAAAATCACGTTGGCAGTTTTTCTACCAACTCCTGGCAAGGACTCCAGGCCTTCACGATGTTGCGGGACATTACCGCCATGCTTATCAATGAGTAGGCGACACGTCTCTTGAATGTGACGACCCTTTGAATTGAATAATCCAATATGCTGAATATAGGGCCTCACCCCTTCTTCACCCAGATTTAGTAGTGCTTGTGGCGTGTTGGCGATCTTAAACAGCTCACGGGTGCCTTTATTTACGGAGACATCCGTAGCTTGCGCTGATAGCAATACGGCAATCAATAGCTCAAATGGTGAGCTGTACTCCAGTTCAGTTTCTGGATTAGGGTTGTTTTCTTTGAGTAACTCAAAGAAAGCTTGACGCTTTTCTAAGTTCATGATTTTTTCTGTTGAGCTCTTGCCATAGCGGCGGCAATGATTGACCGCTTTCTTTCCTGTTCTTTTTTTGCTTCTTCGGAGGTTGGATCTTCTGCGTTAATCGCAGCTAATTTTACCGATGCCTTTTTTGCTAGCCGATCTGCATTGTCGCGATCCTCTCGGTCCAACCTCTGATCGCGTGTGTGATAGCGCATTCTCGCGACATTTGCCAAATCGATTGTCCAGGCATCCCAGCCTGTTTGCTGATCAGTTATTTCTAGCATGCTAATGCAATCAACCGGGCAGGGTGGAATGCAAAGATCACAGCCTGTACACCAATCGCCCAGAATAACGTGCATTTGTTTTGATGCACCAACAATGGCATCTACAGGGCAGGCCTGAATGCATAGAGTGCAGCCAATGCATCTATTGGGGTCAATAAATGCCACCGATCTAGGGCGCTCAAAACCACATTCTGGATCAATAGTGGGGTGAAGTTCATAGGCATCCTGAGGGTAGATTGAGATCAGGATTGCACTTAATCTTTTGATGCCTTCTGTTCCGCCAGGAGGGCAACGATTAGGAAGGGCCTTGCCGCTCGCTAGGGCTTGCGCATAACCATGGCAATCAGGATAGCCACATTTAGTACATTGCGTCTGAGGAAGGGCGTCTTCCAGGAGATCAGTAAGTTGGTTCGCCTGGAAGGGATTCATTACATTACAAAACGCTGAAAATTACGAGCGCTATTGGCTAATAATTTGAGCGTATTACTTTGCGGCCAATTTAGGTAATCTTGCCTGAGTCTTTCTTTGCGCAGGTTGATGTTCGCGAATGAAGGATTTAATTTTTGGGTAAACCTTTTCACGCCAGCGACGACCAGCAAAAATGCCATAGTGACCAGCGCCAGCTACCTCATAGTGATCTTTATTCACCTTCGGAATGTTAAGGCAAAGGTCATGTGCAGCACGGGTTTGGCCGCTACCAGAGATATCGTCTAACTCCCCTTCAATAGTGAGGAGGGCAGTTTTTTTAATATCCTCAGGTTTGACTAAGTCACCGGCCACCGCCCATGTGCCATTGGGTAAGGAGTAGTCTTGGAATACTGTTTTAATGGTATCTAAATAGTATTTAGCATCCATATCCAATACTGCGTTGTACTCATCGTAAAAGCGAATATGGGACTCTGCATCTTGCTCGTCACCGCGCACTAAGTTTTGAAAGAAATCCCAATGTGACTGCATATGGTTTTGTGGGTTCATGGCAATGAAGCCGGTATGTTGCAAGAAGCCTGGATAGACTCGACGACCAGCACCTGGATAGGTTGGCGGAACCTTATAAACAACATGACTTTCAAACCAGTTATAAGATTTTTGTTCAGCGAGATTGTTTACGGCTGTGGGGGATTTACGGGCATCAATAGGGCCGCCCATCATGATCATGGAGGCAGGTGTTTTTTCACCAGCAGAGGCCATCAAAGAAATTGCACCCAAAGTAGGAACTGTTGGCTGACATACAGAAATCACATGCAGATTTTCTGCGCCGATGGATCTAATAAAATCTTGGATGTAATGGACGTAGTCATCCAAACTAAAATCGCCATCTTCAAGCGGTACAAGGCGAGCATCAATCCAGTCGGTAATGTATACCTTGTGATCTTGCAGTAGCGTACGCACGGTATCGCGCAGTAAGGTGGAGTGGTGACCAGATAGTGGCGCAACCACCAACACAACAGGATCATCTTTTAACTTCTGAATGATTTTGACGTCATCGGAAAAGCGTTTAAAGCGAATCAGATTACAAAATGGCTTAGCTAAAGAAATTCTTTCGTGAATCGCAACCTCATGACCATCTACTTCAACGGAGCGAATTCCAAATTCCGGTTTCTTATAGTTTTTACCTAAACGGTAAAGTAACTCATAGCTAGCAGCTAAACGCTCAGATCCTGGCACCTTAGAAGCTGGATTGGATGCATTAATAAAAGCTTCAGAAGCTGCGTGAGCCCATGAACTGACTGGTTGAAGTAGGGCTTTTTGAAATTCATGTAACTGATATAGCATGATGCCTCCAGAAAAACGGTGTAACCGCTTGTTACGCTAATACGCGGGCGATCGCAGTAGCTACCTTATCAATATTTTTGGTATTGAGAGCAGCTACACAAATACGACCAGTGGAGAGGGCATAAATGCCATCCTCTTTTTGTAAACGTTCAACTTGCTGAGGTGTTAAACCTGAATATGAAAACATCCCCCGTTGAGCGTTAATAAACGCAAAATCTTGTTTGGTGCCAGCGGCAGCCAATTTGGATACAAGAGCCTCACGCATAGACTTAATGCGTTCGCGCATTTGGGCCAGCTCATCTTCCCAAAGCTTTCTGAGTTCTGGTGAATTAAGTACTGCCGCTGTGATCGCTGCGCCATGGGTTGGGGGATTTGAGTAGTTGGTACGAATGACACGTTTGAGTTGAGACATCACGCGAGTAGATTCTTCTTTGCTTTCTGTAACGATGGATAAGGCTCCAACACGTTCACCATATAGCGAAAAAGATTTAGAAAAGGAGCTGGATACAAAAAAGGACATGCCTGATTGTGCAAACAAGCGAACAGCTATGCCGTCTTGTTCAATGCCGTCGGCAAAACCTTGATAAGCCATATCCAGGAAAGGTATGAGTTTTTTGGTTTTACAGATATCAATTACCTGTGACCATTGAGTTTCAGTAATATCTGCGCCGGTAGGGTTATGACAGCAAGCATGTAGTAAAACAGTTGTGAACTGAGGGAATGACTCTAAGGATTTCACCATTCCATCAAAATCTACGCCACGAGTCTTGGCGTCAAAGTAGCTGTACTCGATGACTTCAAAGCCAGCGGATTCAAAAATACCGCGATGATTTTCCCAGGTGGGATTGCTGATTGCAGCGGGCGCATTCAAATTGAGGCGCTTAATGAAATCAGCACCAACACGAAGCGCACCGGTACCACCAATACATTCTGCAGTTACTACGCGACCATCTTTGATCAGGCTAGATTCTGCGCCAAATAACAGTGTTTGCACTGCTAAGTTATATGGGTTTGGACCTTCAATAGGAATGTAGCCTCGAGGGGAATGCTTAGCAACCAAATCTTCTTCCGCCTTAATTACCGCCTTTAAAAGAGGAATTTTTCCTTCATCTGTGTAATAAACGCCAACACCGAGGTTTACCTTATCCGCCCGTTGATCGGCAACATAGGCTTCTGTGAGGCCAAAAATAGGGTCTTTGGGGGCTAATTGAACGGAAGTAAAAAGGGTCATTTGGGGGTCGGGAGGATGATTTAAGGGTGGTTTCTGCGGTAATGGACGTTAAATTCAGTTAAATTTGGCTTAATTGACCTTTTGGATGTCAGATTCAACTATTTCCCAATAAAAGAGCAAAATCAATGTCTGTACAAAATTCGCTGTGAATAAAACTCACAGATGAAATGATAGCCGAGATGCCCACTAAGTTACCTAAAAATTCATCAAATTCCATAGTTGCCGAAGTCCAAAAAGGCCCAGTGGCTGATCCGCTAGGCGAGGCTGGCCACGATTTAGACCCTGCTAAATTTGTGTCCTTCCCAGATTCTCCTTTTCACCTCTATCAACCGTTTGCCCCAGCTGGGGATCAGCCAGCAGCAATTGAGGCTCTGGTGGCCGGTGTTGACGATGGCTTGACGTTTCAGACGCTGTTAGGTGTAACGGGCTCCGGAAAGACCTTTACGATGGCCAATGTCATCGCTAGAACTGGGCGCCCAGCGATTATTTTTGCCCCTAATAAGACTTTGGCTGCTCAACTGTACAGCGAATTTAGAGAGTTTTTTCCGCGTAATGCGGTTGAGTATTTTGTTAGTTACTACGACTATTACCAACCAGAAGCCTACGTACCTCAGCGTGATTTATTTATTGAAAAAGATTCATCTATCAATGAACACATTGAGCAAATGCGACTCTCTGCAACGAAAAGCTTATTGGAGCGTCGTGATGTCATTATCGTAGCAACTGTTTCGGCAATTTACGGTATCGGCAATCCTGGCGATTACCACAGCATGGTGATGACTTTGCGTCCAGGCGACAAAATGAGTCAACGCGATATTTTGATGCGCCTTATTGCCATGCAATACGATCGCAATGAAACTGATTTTAAGCGTGGAGTTTTTCGTGTTCGCGGTGACACTATCGATATCTTTCCGGCTGAGCATAATGAATTAGCAGTACGTGTTGAATTATTTGATGATGAGATTGAGAGTTTGCAATTTTTTGATCCCTTGACTGGGCGCATTCGTCAAAAGATTCCCCGCTTCACGGTTTACCCTAGCTCACATTACGTCACACCTCGAGAGACTGTGCTCAAGGCGATCGAAACAATCAAGATAGAGTTACGCAATCGTTTGGATCAGTTTGTTAAGGATGGCAAATTAGTAGAGGCTCAGCGCTTAGAGCAGCGCACCCGTTTTGACTTAGAGATGCTCAACGAATTAGGGTTTTGTAAGGGCATTGAAAACTACTCCCGTCATCTTTCTGGTGCCATGCCAGGCGATGCCCCTCCAACTCTTGTGGATTATCTTCCGAACGACGCATTGATGTTTTTGGATGAAAGTCATGTCCTGATTGGTCAATTAAATGCGATGTATAACGGTGATAAATCGCGTAAACATACCTTGGTGGAGTTTGGCTTTCGCTTGCCTTCAGCGATGGATAACCGCCCACTCAAATTCAGTGAATTTGAAACCAAAATGCGACAAACTATTTTTGTTTCCGCTACACCTGCTGATTATGAAAAAACTCATACTGGACAGGTGGTGGAGCAAGTGGCAAGACCTACTGGACTCGTAGATCCAGAAATCGAAGTTCTCCCAGCTAGCACTCAAGTGGATGATTTACTCGGCCAGATTCATGAACGAGTAAAAGTTCATGAGCGCGTATTGGTAACGGTATTGACCAAACGTATGGCAGAGCAGTTAACGGATTATTTATCAGACCATGGTGTGAAGGTGCGCTATGTCCACTCCGATATTGATACGGTCGAGCGTGTGGAAATTTTGCGAGATTTGCGCCTAGGTGTATTTGATGTCTTGGTAGGCATTAATTTATTGCGCGAAGGTTTAGACATTCCAGAAGTCTCTCTCGTGGCCATTTTGGACGCTGATAAAGAAGGCTTCTTACGCTCCGAACGCAGTCTGATACAGACTATCGGTAGGGCGGCTCGAAACATTAGAGGCAAGGCGATTTTGTATGCAGATAGGATTACTGATTCGATGAAGCGTGCGATGAGTGAAACCGATCGCCGCAGAACCAAGCAAATTGCCTTTAATAAGGCCAATGGGATTGTCCCCAGAGGAGTTCAGAAGCGGATTAAAGACATTATTGATGGGGTCTACGACGTCAAAGAGAAGCGCTCAGAGATGCAGATAGAACAAGAGCGGGCTCGGTATGAGGATATGAGCGAGAAAGACCTGGCGAGTGAAATCAAGCGCTTAGAAAAGCAAATGAACTCCGAGGCGAAGAATTTGGAGTTTGAGAAAGCCGCCGCTACTCGGGATAGGCTCACGAAAGTCAAGGAAATGGCTTTTGGGGCTCGATCTAGAGACTCCGTTTGATTATTCCCGTTTTTTTGAATGCAATCCCCTCAGTTTGTTGGGATAATTCCTGAGCAGATTGGTTGGGTATATGGTAAAGTTGAGTGAAATGGTTGGGTATTACCCGCCCAACTATAAGTTGTCCATAACAATCCATTATCAAGGTGACATATGAGACTTACCACCAAAGGTCGTTTTGCCGTAACCGCAATGATTGATTTAGCCCTGCGTGAAACTCATGGCCCCGTGACTTTGGCTGGAATTAGCCAAAGACAAAAAATTTCACTTTCCTATCTGGAGCAGTTGTTTGGTAAATTGCGCCGCTTCAATGTTGTCGAGAGCACTCGCGGTCCTGGCGGGGGGTATACCCTTGCTCGAAAATCGGAAGACATCAGTGTTGCTGACATCATTATTGCTGTTGACGAACCCTTAGATGCTACCCAGTGTGGTGGCAAGGGCAACTGCCATACTGACGAAGATAATTATGGCCGTTGTATGACGCATGATCTTTGGACTAATCTCAATACCAAAATGGTTGAGTATCTCAGTTCAGTTTCTTTGCGCGACTTGGCCCAGCAGCAAGAAGGGCGCGGTATGGTTGTTCACGATTTACGCCATAAGAAAATTAAGGTTGAGAGCAGTAAAGCTGAAAAGCCAACAACTGCAATTGCCGCAAAAAAAGAGCTCGCCCCTAAGCGCCCGCTCGTGAATTCTGTTTTTAATCTAGCTCAATAACTTAACTCATTGATAAGCAAACCATGAACGCTCCACAAGCTATTCCAACACAACCGGTATCCATGTTTAGTCCTAAGCACTTTCCGGTGTACATGGACTACTCTGCAACCACCCCCATTGACCCTCGCGTCGTAGATAAAATGCTGCCTTATTTGCGTGAGCAGTTTGGTAATGCCGCCTCCCGTAGCCACGCATATGGCTGGGCTGCAGAAGAGGCTGTCGAGTGGGCGCGCTCAGAGGTTGCTCAACTAGTTCACGCTGATCCAAGAGAGATTGTTTTTACTAGTGGCGCTACAGAAAGTATTAATTTGGCACTTAAAGGCGCTGCACATTTTTACAAAGACCGTGGCAATCATATTATTACCGTTAAGACTGAACACAAGGCGACGCTAGATACTTGCCGTGAGCTTGAGCGTGAAGGTTATGAGGTGACATATTTAGATGTATTACCCAATGGTTTAATCGACTTTGCCCAGCTGGAAGCCGCAATGAAGCCGGGCACTATTTTGGCTTCGGTAATGTATGTTAATAATGAAATTGGTGTAGTGCAGGATATTCCTCAAATTGGAGAACTGTGTCGTTCACGTGGTGTGATTTTGCATGTGGATGCGGCGCAAGCTACTGGTAAAGTAGAAATTGATTTAGAAAAAATCAAAGTGGATTTAATGAGCTTTTCTGCTCACAAGACCTATGGTCCTAAAGGAATTGGAGCTTTGTTTGTTCGTCGTAAGCCACGCATTCGGATTGAAGCGCAGATTCATGGTGGCGGTCATGAGCGCGGTATGCGTTCTGGCACATTGGCGGTTCATCAAATTGTTGGTATGGGTGAAGCCTTTCGCATTGCTCGCATTGAAATGGTTGAAGAGAATACGCGCATTCGTGCATTGCGCGATCGTTTATTGGCCGGCCTCAAGGATATCGAAGAGGTTTATGTGAATGGCGATATGGACCAACGCGTTCCTCATAATCTGAATATTAGTTTTAACTATGTCGAAGGTGAATCGATGTTGATGGCCCTCAAAGATCTAGCGATCTCATCTGGCTCGGCTTGTACCTCAGCCTCCCTGGAGCCATCTTATGTATTGCGTGCCCTAGGGCGTAACGATGAATTAGCGCATAGCTCCATTCGTTTTACCCTTGGTCGATTCACCACTGAAGAAGAAGTGGATTTCACAATCGCTCTAGTGAAAGAAAAGATAGCTAAGTTACGTGAACTATCACCATTGTGGGAAATGTTTAAAGATGGTATTGATATCAGCACAATTGAATGGGCAGCACACTAAGTATTATTGAAAGGTAAAGAGAAAAAATCATGGCATATAGCGAAAAAGTAATTGACCACTATGAAAACCCCCGAAATGTGGGCTCCTTTGCAAAGACTGACGATAACGTCGGTACTGGCATGGTTGGTGCTCCCGCATGTGGAGATGTAATGAAATTACAAATCCGTGTAAATGATCAAGGCATTATTGAAGATGCAAAGTTCAAGACTTATGGTTGTGGCTCTGCCATCGCTTCATCTTCGTTAGTTACCGAGTGGGTTAAAGGTAAAACCCTCGATCAAGCGCTGGAGATTAAGAATTCATTAATCGCCGAGGAATTGGCTTTACCACCCGTAAAAATTCATTGCTCCATTTTGGCTGAAGACGCCATCAAGGCAGCGGTAAAGGATTACAAAGAAAAGCATCCAGCTAAGCAATAAAGAATATAGGGAAGAAGAGGTAGATAAATCATGGCAATTACCTTAACTGATAAAGCAGCAGCTCACGTTAACCGCAATCTTGAAAAGCGTGGCAAGGGCTGTGGCTTACGCTTGGGCGTTCGTACCACGGGTTGCTCTGGCCTAGCTTATCAACTGGAATATGTTGATGAGGCTGCGCCTGAAGACACCATGTTTGAGTCTAATGGCATTAAAGTATTTATAGACCCTAAGAGCTTGGCTTATTTGGACGGTACTGAATTGGATTTTGTACGTGAAGGATTGAACGAGGGCTTTAAGTTTCAAAATCCAAACGTAAAAGACGAGTGTGGTTGTGGCGAATCTTTCCGCGTCTGACGATTACTTTCGTTTTTTTGGGTTAGATCAGCAATTCCAGATTGACTTGTCTGCTTTAGATCGAGCATATTTAGCTGTTCAAAGGGAAGTACACCCAGATCGTCATGCGCGTGGCAGTGACTCTGAGAAGCGCATTGCCATGCAAATGGCAATCTTATCTAATACCGCCCTCCAAACACTGAAAAATCCAATTACGCGCGGACTTTACCTTTGTAAATTACATGGCGTCGATGCTCGTTTAGAGACTAATACGGCCATGCCTACAGCTTTTTTGATGAAGCAAATGGACTGGCGCGAAAGCCTCGATGAGCATGCCGAGGATCTCTCTTCTTTGGAGGTTTTGGTTGAAGAGGTCAACCAATCGAAACAAGAGACTTTGACTGAAGTTATCCAAGCAATCGATGGGGCTAAGAACTATGAGCGCGCAGCAGAATTGCTGCGGGGCTTGCTTTTCATTGATAAGTTTGCAATTGAGCTCGATGATGCCATTTCGGCTTTGTTATAGCTTTACACTCTAAGCCCATGGCCTTATTACAAATCTCCGAACCCGGTAAATCACTTGCCCCTCATCAGCGACGCATTGCCGTTGGCATTGACTTAGGGACCACCAATTCTTTAGTGGCGATTGTGAAAGACGCTCTTCCGAAGGTGCTTCCCGATTCCAAAGGGCGCGAACTTCTACCTTCAGTAGTTCGCTTTCTCCCCAATGGCCAAACCCAAGCTGGTTTTGAAGCTCTGGAGAGCGTTGTTTCTGATCCAAAAAATACGATAGTTTCTGTAAAGCGCTTTATGGGACGAGGCATTGTGGATGTAGATCATATAGAAAATGCCCCATATGACTTTGTAGATGAGCCGGGCATGTTGAAATTGAGAACAGTCGCAGGTGACAAGAGTCCTATTGAAGTTTCCGCGGAAATTTTAGCGCGCTTACGTCAGTTGGCGGAAGACTCCGTGAATGATGAGATTGTTGGCGCAGTGATTACTGTTCCGGCATATTTTGATGATGCGCAACGTCAGGCAACCAAAGATGCCGCTAAGCTGGCGGGCATCGAAGTGTTGCGTTTGCTGAATGAGCCAACGGCTGCGGCAATTGCATACGGGCTGGATAATGCTACCGAAGGTATTTATGCGGTGTATGACTTAGGCGGCGGTACCTTTGATATTTCTATATTGCGCATGAGTAGAGGTGTCTTTGAAGTTCTTTCCACTGGCGGTGATTCTGCCTTAGGAGGGGATGATTTTGACCATCGACTGTATTGCTGGGTGATTGAGCAGGCTAAATTGCCACCACTATCGCTTCAGGACCATCGCAAATTACTACTCTCTTGTACGCATGCAAAAGAGCAACTGAGTCACAATCCTTTGGCGCGCGTTCACGAAACCCTAACTGATGGCACTGTTGTAAATGTTGGCATTAGTCAGGCGCAGTTTTTTGAGATCACCCAAAATCTCGTTGCCAAAACCTTGGTAGCGGTCAAGAAGGCGTTGCGTGATGCGAGCCTTAAGCCCGAGGAGGTAAAGGGTGTTGTGATGGTAGGTGGCGCCACGCGGATGCCTCATGTTCAACGTGCGGTCGGCGACCTATTTGGTAGCAAGCCCTTAAATAACCTGAACCCCGATCAAGTCGTTGCTTTAGGCGCGGCAATGCAAGCTGATTTGCTTGCGGGAAATCAAAGTAAAGATGATGAATGGTTATTGCTAGATGTCATCCCTCTTTCCTTGGGCGTTGAAACTATGGGCGGACTAGTCGAGAAAATTATTCCGCGTAACACTCCAATTCCGGTTGCACGTGCCCAGGATTTCACAACATTTAAAGATGGTCAGACCGCATTAGCCATTCAAGTAGTGCAGGGTGAGCGTGAGTTGGCCCAATACTGCCGTTCTTTAGGCAGGTTTGAGCTACGTGGCATCCCACCAATGGCTGCCGGGGCAGCACGCATTCGAGTTACTTTCCAGGTGGATGCAGATGGCTTGCTCTCAGTGAGCGCAATGGAGCAAGGCTCAGGCGTTCAGGCCTCTATTGATATCAAACCTTCTTATGGCCTAACGGATGCCGAAATTACTCGCATGCTACAAGATGGTTTTGCTTCAGCCAAAGTGGATTTATTGGCAAGATCTTTGCGCGAAGAACAGGTTAATGCTCAGCGTCTATTAGATGCAGTTCAAACCGCCTTAAATAGCGATCAATCATTGCTGAGTGATCAAGAGCGGGTTGCGGTAGAGCAGGAAATGAAAATCTTAAAAGAAGTTCTGAATGAAGAAACAGAGAGTGCCATTCTGCGTAAAGCTGTAGACCATGCGGCTAAAGCAACGGACGAGTTCGCACAAAGGCGAATGAATGCCAGCATTCAGAAAGCATTAGCCGGTAAGAGTGTTGCCGAAATCTAAGTAATTAAAAAAGCAAGAACGTTAAAAATATATAGAAACCCAAAAAGATTGCATATGACCCAAATCGTCGTTCTTCCCCATAGCGAGTATTGTCCAGAGGGTGCTGTAGTCGAGGTTGCTCCCGGCACTTCAATTTGTGAGGCATTGCTGGAGAACGATATTCCTATTGAGCACGCCTGCGATATGGTGTGTGCCTGCACGACTTGTCACGTCATCGTTAAAGAGGGGTACCAAAGCTTAAATGCCCCCGATGAAAACGAAGAGGATTTACTCGATCGTGCCTGGGGTCTCAATCCCCAATCACGTCTCTCCTGCCAGGCTATTGTTGCGCGAGAAAATTTAGTCATTGAAATACCCAAGTATTCAATTAATCACGCCAAAGAAAATCATTAAGACTACGTTGGTATTTTTGGAGTCAGCATGTACAAATTAATAGCCTTTGATGCTTATGGAACTTTATTTGATGTTTACTCCATGGGGCAGCTGGCAGATGAACTTTATCCAGGTCATGGTCAGGCGCTTGCGCTCATGTGGCGCGATCGACAGATTGAATATACTCGCTTAGTTACTATGAGTGATCCTAGCCCCAGTGGGAGTAAATATTACTTGCCATTTTGGGAGCTCACCATTCGATCTCTTCGCTATGTCTGTAAGCGGATGGGTTTAGAGCTCTCTCTTGAAAATGAGCAGCGCCTAATGAATCAATATGCCAAGCTTACGAGTTTCGAAGATAGTCTTAGGGTTCTTATGGCCATCAAAGATCATGGTATCTCTACCGCAATTTTATCCAATGGCAGCAGAGAAATGCTCAACACAGTGGTTCAAAGCAATGGCTTGCATCCTTATTTAGATCAGGTAGTCACGATTGAGGATGTACGACTCTTTAAAACTGCACCGCAAGCTTATGAATTATTGCTTAAAGCCTTTCCAGTAAAAAAAGAGGAAATTCTGTTTGTCTCAAGTAATGCCTGGGATGCATTAGCAGCGAAGTGGTATGGTTTCGATGTGTTTTGGGTAAACCGTCTTGGGCATCCTTATGAAGAAATAGGTATGCAACCTAACTATGTTGGGGATTCATTGAGCAAAGTCTTAGATGTGGTTTGAGCGGCGAAAGCGTATTAGGTCCATATGTGCACTAAATCAGAGCATAAATCCCCAATTTAATGCTATCCCAGAGTTAATTTTGCCACTCAGACGTTAATATGAATTTGTTGTTCATTTTTTAGGTAGCACCTCCATAGCATTTCTTTCAGGCCATCCTTCGGGATGGCTTTTTCTTGAATGATGTCAAAAGAAAAAGCCCCGCGCTAGCGAGGCTTCATCATTTCATTCCTTAATATGAATTACTGAGCAATTGCTTCTCGAATCATCCCAGCTGCAACCGTATGATTGGTCGCTTCATCAATAAGAATAAATGCCCCAGTGCGTTGAGACTGATCAAATAAATCAGCTGCAATGGGTTTTTGTAAGACAAAGTCGATTCTACCAATCTCATTGATGGTTAGGGCATGGGTATCACCAGCCTGAGACAGGGTCTGTACGTCTAATACCCTTTGGATAGATTTCACCTTAGCGCTGACGGTATTGCTGGTATGGCGTAATGCATATTTACGACTCAAGGAGAGTGGCTCGCTATCCAACCAGCATAAATCAGCAGAGATCTGTTTGCTGAGGATTGGCGGTGCAACATCATCGGCGCTAATGAAGAGGCTGCCTCTGGAGACATCGATATCTTCTGCCAACTGAATTGCTATCGCTTGGCCGGTCACAGCAAAATCTACTGCATTGTAGTTATCAGTTTGTTCGCGATGTGAGCCATTACCCAGATAAATCTCAGCAACTGTAGCTTCTGAGTTTCCTGGCAAAACTTTAATTTTTTGGCCTTTGCGAATGCTACCCGATTCAATTTGACCGAGGTACCCACGGAAGTCATCTGAGGCACTACCATCTTGACGCGCAACGTATTGCACTGGAAAACGCAAAGCTGTTTTTTCTGATTGAGGACTAGTATCCAAGTCTTCAAGCCACTGCAATAAGGTTGGTCCGCTATACCATGGCGTATCTTTGCTAGCAGCGACAACGTTTGCGCCAGACAGGGCAGAAATTGGAATCAAAAAAGGTTTTGGTAGACCAATCTTTTGACACGAATCTGCAATCGAGGTCTGAATGGTATTAAAAATATTTTCATCAAAGTCTAGGAGATCCATCTTGTTTACGGCAAAAACTATGTGTCGCAGACCTAACAAATGAACAATGACCGAATGGCGTTTAGTTTGCGCCAATAGTGTTGCTGGAGTGGTACTCAAGTCAACGCGTGTAGCATCAACCAAGATAACGGCGACATCTGACTGAGAAGCGCCAGTGACTAAGTTGCGGGTGTATTGCTCATGGCCTGGCGCATCAGCAACAATAAATTTTCGCTTTGGTGTGGAGAAATAACGGTATGCAACATCAATAGTGATGCCTTGCTCGCGTTCAGCCTCCAAACCATCCGTTAAGAGAGCCAAATCTACGCCTGCATCAGATGAAGTAACGCGTGCATGTTTAGTTTTAGATAGCGCCTCAAGTTGGTCTACCAAAATCGATTTGGTATCGTAAAGTAAACGACCAATTAAAGTGCTTTTACCGTCATCGACGCTGCCAGCGGTAATAAAGCGGACAACATTCTGATGAATGGGATGCTTAATTTCTTTATTCATTAGAAGTAGCCCTCTTTCTTGCGGCGCTCCATAGAGGCCTCATTAGTTTGATCGTCCATACGAGTGGCACCACGTTCAGTAATATCCGTAATAGCAGTTTCCGCAATGATATCGATGGGATTGGCGGCCGTACTCAGAACGGGGCAGGTGCAACTAATGTCACCTACAGTTCTAAAGCGAACGCTCAGGATCTCACTTACATCACCCAAAGCTTTTGGTGTGATATTGGTCACGGGAACCAGTAAGTTATTTTTTCTCACAACCTCACGCTGGTGCGTGTAGTAAATACTAGGTAGTTCTAATTTTTCGCGTGCTATGTATTGCCAGATATCGAGCTCGGTCCAGTTGGAAATTGGAAAGACGCGCATATTTTCACCTTGGGAGATTCGGGCGTTATACAAATTCCAGAGCTCTGGACGTTGCGCCTTGGGATCCCATTGACCAAATTCATCGCGGAAAGAAAAAATGCGCTCTTTAGCGCGAGCCTTTTCTTCGTCACGACGTGCGCCCCCCATCAGGGCATCGAATCCATATTGAGCGATCGCTTCAAGCAAGGTTACTGCTTGGGCTGCATTGCGTGAATCCGTTGCTTTACGTAAACGTACGGTGCCTTTTTTAATAGAGTCTTCTACATGGCCAATAATCAACTTGACACCGGTGTCTTTAACAACCTGATCACGATATGCAATCACCTCAGGGTAATTGTGACCAGTGTCAATATGCAAAATAGGAAAGGGGACCCTAACAGGTCGATCGCCGAATTGAAAAGCTTTACGTGCCAAATGAAACATGACTATAGAGTCTTTTCCGCCGGAGAAGAGCATGGCGGGGTTGGCGCACTGCGCCACTACTTCCCGAATGATGTAGATTGACTCAGCTTCTAGCCAGTCTAAGTGGTCATCTAATAATTTTTGTTCTTGCATTGGGTAATTCGTTCTTTAGTATGTTTTTAATTCGTAGATCGGTAAGTTCAATTATTGATTGACGTGCAGTCCACACTCTTTACTATCGCTTTGCAGCCACCACCAGCGACCTGCGCGAATATCCTCACCTTTTTTTACTTGACGAGTGCAGGGCTCGCAACCAATGCTGGGATAGCCCTTTAGATGTAAAGGATGAATGGGGACATTTTCATTTTTAATATATGCCCAGACATCAGATTCGGTCCAATCAAACAAAGGGTTGAATTTAGTAATGCCTCTAGCATCATCTAACTCTTCATGATTGAGCTCAGTACGCGTAGTAGATTGCTCACGTCTTTGACCTGTGAGCCATGCATCAGCACCAAGCAAAGCAGTATTAAGTGGCTTAATCTTTCGAGCGCCACAACAGGCTTTCTTAGGCTCCTCACCATCATAAAAACCATTCATGCCATATTTCGCTATAAAAGCCTGAACATCACTTTCCTCTGGGTAAGCTTTTATGATGGTTATGCCGTAATGATCTTCTGTTGTCTTAGTCATATCAATTGTCTCTTGGTGAAGACGACCAGTGGCTAAGGTAAAAAATTGGATATTGGCTTTTGCTTTAACTATTGCATCCGTAATCACCATATCTTCTGCAGCCAAACTTGTAGCAAAACGAACATCAGAAAAACGTTCAACAATTTCAGATAAACGCTTCTGAAGTGTGACAGCCTTGTCGGCTAATTTTTCTGGAGTGAGGTCGCTAGGTGGAATTGACCAGAATTGAGGAGTCATCATGAGGAGATTAATTTAAGGCCTACGAGGAATAAAGTTCCAGCAAGGGTTGCTCTCGTAGCGCGCTCAGAAAGCACGCTAGATAATTTTGCGCCTAACCAAATCGCTGGCACAGACCCAAGCAATAAGCCAAACAATAAATCAAAGTGAACATTGCCTAACCACCAATGGCCTAAGCCTGCGAGTGCAGTAAGAGGGACTGCATAGGCAATATCCGTACCTGCAACTTCAGCAGCCTTAAGGTGTGGATACAACAGGAGAATCAAAGTAGCACCAATGGCTCCAGCCCCAATGGAAGATACGGTCACAAGTACACCAATTACAGCCCCCACCAATATAGTTGCTATCTTTAATGCCCCTCCTTTTGGAAGGCGCTTGGGATTTGATTGTACCCATTGTAGGATTTTGGCCCTAAAGAGAAGGGAAGCAGCTGTCAATAAAACAGAAACGCCGATGGAAAGGCTGATAACGTGATTCCAGTCTTTCGAGACGGGGCCAACGTACTTCAATACCAAAATAGAAAGGATGGCTGTGGTTAAGCTACCAATACAAAGCAGCTTAACGATGTTCCAGCGAACGTTGCCATGTAGGCGATGTGCAGCTGTACCAAATCCCTTGGTAATGGCAGCAAAGGCAAGATCAGTTCCTACTGCGGTTGTTGGTGCAATACCAAAAATAATGGTTAATAGAGGCGTCATTAATGATCCGCCGCCAACACCAGTCATGCCTACTAGCAGGCCGACTAGTGCGCCCGAAATAATGAATTGAGAGGAGTCTAGGAAAAATTGCAACATGATTTATCTTATGTTCGGATTAAGTGAAGGAGGATTCATATTCTTCTAACTTAATTGTGTTCATTAGAAAAATAATTCTGCGTTGAAAGCTTTTACGTTCATCAATCTTGTCATGAGGAAGGCAATCGTGTTCACGTAAGAGCTTGCTAATGAGGGGGTTGTAGTACTCCCGAACCGGTGACATCGCAGATTCCTTGGTAAATATTTTGGTAGGATCAATTTACCAAGGTGTTTATATATCCACAAGAAATATATAGCGATATCTAAATTACTTTTAAATCTATAAGATTCGTTAGGTCACTTCTCTACGAAAGCGCGTTCGAAAACGTAATCACCGAGCTGACCTAGGCTAGGCGAGACCTTGAAGCCTTTGGCATCGAGCATTTCAGCAGTCTCTTTGAGCATCGAAGGGCTACCGCAAATCATGGCCCGATCAACTGCAGGGTCTAAAGGGGGAAGGCCAATGTCTTTAAAGAGTTGACCTGATTCAATCGCGGTTGTTAGGCGACCGGTGTGCTTGAATGCTTCGCGAGTTACCGTTGGGTAGTAGATCAATTTTTCACGAATGATCTCGCCCAAGAATTCATCTTGGCTTAATTCGTCCCGAATGTAATCGCCGTAAGCTAATTCGCTTACTAAGCGCACACCATGAATGAGAACTACCTTATCAAACTTGTCATAGGTTTCAGGGTCACGAATGATGCTCATGAATGGCGCTAATCCTGTGCCAGTGCTAAATAGATAAAGATGCTTGCCAGGGTTTAAGTCATCAATGACTAATGTGCCAACCGACTTCTCGCTAACTAATATGGGGTCACCCACTTGAATCTTTTGAAGACGCGAGGTGAGGGGGCCGTCTTGTACCTTGATACTCAAGAACTCCAAATGCTCTTCGTAATTTGGGCTTGCTACGCTATAGGCTCTGACCAAGGGCTTACCATCGACTTCAAGACCAATCATCAAGAAGTGACCGCTACGAAAGCGTAAGCCCTTATTGCGAGTGGTGGTGAAGCTAAATAGAGTGTCGTTCCAATGATGAACAGTGAGGACGGTTTCGGTGTTATATGCGGCCATAAGTGCTTATTAAATAAGGGCAAAGCGATGATTATCCCATTCTCTGAGCCCAGAAACTTATGAAATTCACCAAAAAACAGGATTGAGTAGTGATATGGATCATATTTTTAGTAATAAAGCATGGTTCACTTTTACTAATGAGGGCAAGTTATGATTGGATAATGACATCCACACGCTATCTTTTAATGGCCCTGTTTAGTTTAGGGCTAGTAATTTTCGCAGTTATTTTGCAACAGGTCGGCTATCAAGGGGTGAGCTTCTTGCCCTGTCCTTTATGCATCTTGCAAAGGGTCGGGTACATTGGAATTGCCATATTTTGTTTGTTGGCGGCAGGCATTAACCCCTTGCGAAAATTCTTTCACGGTTTGGCAATATTGGCAGCTACTTATGGGTTATCAGTAGCGGGACGCCAAGTCTGGCTCTTGTCTCATCCCGAGTCTTCCTGTGGCATTGATCCAATCGAAACATGGATTAACCAATTTCAGCTGGCGCAGACCCTGCCTTGGATATTTAAAGCCGACGGCCTTTGCTCTGCCAAGTTGCCGGCGATTCTCGGCTTACAGGTGCCAGAGTGGTCTTTATTCTGGTTTGCAGTCTTATTTATTGCTTTAATCATAACTTTTTTCAAGAAGTCATGATCCTAAGTTTTCGATAGATTTTTTAGTTCTGACCTTATGACAAGAGTTTGTTTTACAAAAGCAGTCTTATCCCATAGCATCAGACTTGAATATACCTACTTGGTTTAAGGAATGATGATGACTTACTTTGCTGATAACTCCCAAACAATTGGCCGCACACCACTGGTTCGCTTAAATCGCGTTACCGATGGTGCAAATGCAACAGTCCTAGCGAAGATCGAAGGTCGAAATCCAGCCTTCTCGGTGAAGTGTAGGATTGGCGTGTCCATGATCAATGACGCCCAGGGAAAAGGATTGCTGGGTGCTGGCAAGGAAATTATTGAGCCGACTAGCGGTAATACTGGTATCGCTTTAGCTTTTGTGGCGGCTGCACGTGGCATCCCATTAACGTTAACCATGCCTGAAACAATGAGTATTGAGCGGCGTAAGTTGCTTACTGCTTTAGGTGCAAAAATTATCCTAACGGAAGGCCCTAAGGGGATGAGCGGGGCCATTGCGCGAGCAAAGGAAATTGCCAACTCTGACCCGAGTAAGTATGTATTACTTCAGCAATTTAGCAACCCTTCCAACCCTGCTATTCATGAAGCAACTACTGGTCCTGAAATTTGGGAGGATACTGATGGAGAAATTGATGTTTTCGTGGCTGGGGTTGGTACAGGTGGAACAATTACTGGTGTGGGTCGCTATATTAAGAACGCCAAACACAAGGCTATTGAGGTTGTAGCAGTAGAGCCTAGCGCTAGTCCAGTAATTACTCAAACACTCAATGGCGAACCAATTAAACCTGGACCACATAAGATTCAAGGTATTGGTGCTGGCTTTATTCCAGACAATTTGGATTTATCCATCGTCGATAAAGTGGAGCAGGTATCAAACGAGGAGGCGATTGAGTTTGCCCGCAGAATTGCTAAGGAAGAGGGGATCTTGGTTGGCATCTCTTGCGGCGCAGCAGCAGCAGTTGCAGTACGCTTGGCTAAACGTCCTGAATATGCTGGAAAAACAATTGTCGTAGTCTTGCCCGATGCTGCTGAACGCTACTTAAGCTCACCTTTGTTCGAGGGGGTCTTTGATGACAAGGGCTTACCCGTTTAAAAGACCTTTATAACTACCAATAAAAAGGCACGAAAGTGAACTAGCGTGCCTTTTTTCTCTTTTCAGAAAAGAGCTTGAATTACTCTTCTTCGCGACGTAAATGCGGGAATAAAATCACATCACGAATATTGGGTGAGTCTGTTAAGAGCATCACTAAGCGATCAATACCAATTCCGCAACCACCAGTTGGGGGCATGCCGTATTCTAAGGCGCGAATAAAATCGTGATCGAAATACATGGCCTCTTCATCGCCCGCTTCTTTTTGTTCTACCTGTTTGCGGAATCGATTGGCTTGATCTTCGGCATCGTTTAATTCGGAAAAGCCATTGGCAATCTCACGGCCTGTAATAAATAATTCAAAGCGCTCAGTTATGCCTGGGCGCGTATCAGACTCCCGGGCGAGGGGGCTTACTTCAATTGGGTAATCAATAATGTAGGTTGGTTCCCAGAGGTGCTCTTCAGCAACTAGTTCAAATAAAGCCAATTGCAAAGCACCAATACCAGCATTCTTCAAGGTGGGACTATCTGGATTTTCGCCACCCTTTTTTAATTCAGTGCGGATAAAGTCAGCATCTTCAAGTTGTATAGCTTGGTAAGCTTTATTCGATTGAGGCCCATATTTTAAAATTGCCTCAGTAATGGTGAGGCGCTGGAATGGTTTACTCAAATCCAGATCTCGACCCTGATGGGTTAATGATGCGGTGCCTTGCGCATCTACTGCGGCCGCTCGGATCATGCCTTCAGTAAAGTCCATGAGCCAATGGTAATCAGTATAGGCCGCATAGAATTCCATCATGGTGAACTCGGGATTGTGTCGCGGGCTCACACCTTCATTACGAAAGTTTCGGTTAATTTCAAAAACGCGTTCAAAGCCCCCCACAACTAAGCGCTTTAAATAGAGTTCTGGAGCGATACGCAAGAACATCTGCATATCTAGCGCGTTATGGTGCGTGATAAATGGCTTAGCTGTTGCGCCTCCAGGGATGGGGTGCAACATCGGTGTTTCTACTTCCATAAAGTTTGCGTCAAGCATATGACGACGTAACGAAGCAATCGCATTACTGCGCGCCCTAAAAGTATTACGACTCTCGGGGTTTACGATCAGGTCAACATAGCGTTGTCGATATTTAGTCTCTAAATCTGACAGGCCGTGGAACTTGTCTGGTAAAGGACGCAAGGATTTAGTCAGCAAGCGCAAATTACTACATTCAACGGAGAGTTCACCCTTGTTGGTTTTAAATAAATTACCTTCAGCCGCAATGAAGTCCCCCATGTCCCAATGCTTAAATGCCCCATGGATAGCGGTACCGCTAATCTCATCGTTAATATAAAACTGAATCTGGCCGCTACGGTCTTGAATAGTGGCGAAGCTTGCTTTACCCATAACGCGTTTGAGAACCATGCGGCCCGCTACTTTAACGCGAACTTTTTTCTCGGCCAATTCCTCTTTAGTCAGACTGTCGTAGTGTGTATGTAGATCTACCGCTAAGTGCGTAGGTACAAAGTCGTTTGGGAAGGCTATGCCATCCACCCGGAGTTGGGCTAACTTTTCACGGCGCTCCGCAATAATGTGATTTTCATCAGCAGCTTCGGTAGCGGGGACTTGAGTAGCTTTATTGTTCATATCTTTAGGTATCGCAGGAATGGGTTTATACGCATTGTTTTAGGCTGGCTTCAATAAAGGCATCAAGATCGCCATCCAATACTTTTTGTGTATTTGAAATCTCGACGTTAGTACGTAAATCTTTGATACGACTTTGATCCAAAACGTAGGAGCGAATCTGGTGCCCCCAACCTACATCCGTTTTGCTGGCCTCTAACTTATCCTGCTCAACACGGCGTTTTTGCATTTCATGTTCATACAAGCGGGATTTGAGCATGGTCATTGCTTCGGCACGGTTGCGGTGCTGGCTTCTATCATTCTGACACTGCACAACAATTCCCGTGGGTAAGTGGGTTAAACGCACAGCCGAATCCGTTTTATTGATATGCTGCCCACCTGCACCAGAGGCGCGATAGGTATCCGTACGAATATCCGCTGGATTGACATCAATCTCAATGGAGTCATCAATTTCTGGATAGACATAAATACTAGCGAAAGAAGTGTGACGACCATTGGATGAATCAAAAGGAGACTTTCGCACTAAACGGTGAACGCCCGTTTCTGAGCGTAGATGGCCATAGGCGTATTCACCATCGACTTTGATGGTGGCACTTTTAATGCCGGCAACATCACCATCCGACTCTTCCAAGATCTCTGTTTTGTAGCCTTTGCGTTCGCAATACTTAAGGTATTGCCGAAAGAGCATGCTAGCCCAATCACAGGCTTCTGTTCCTCCAGCGCCCGCTTGAATATCAATAAAGCAATTGCACGGATCCATCTCATTGTGGAACATTCGGCGAAATTCCAAATCACCAATGATCTTGCTATAACCCTCTACGTCTGACTCAATCGCAGCAATGGTCTCAAAATCACCTTCTTCTTTAGCCATATCGAATAATTCAATGGCGCTATGAATATTGGTATTTAAATCGGTGAGGGTGGCAACAACACCATCGAGCATTTTTTTCTCTTTGCCCAAAGCTTGCGCTTTCTTTTGATCGTCCCAAATAGCGGGATCTTCAAGAATCGAGTTAACTTCAGTAAGACGTCGCGACTTTACTTCGAAGTCAAAGATACCCCCGAAGAGCCTGCTCACGGGTGTGCAGATCAGATAGGGTATTAGAAATAGTATTTAGTTGTTCAGCTTCCATGTGTTGATTATAAGGGGGTTGTTGGGCTTAAGCCTTCAAGCTGGTGATGGCTCGTCATGAGCCTCAATCATCAGCTGGACACGAGCCTGGCCTTGATAGCGGTCTGTCACTAAGCGATAGGCTAATTTGGCTCTAGCTGGAAGTGGCGCAGTACGATTAAACCAAACACCAGTAAAGGGTTTGCTGGCCAACTGCCCATCACTCAAAGGGCGCAATTGCAGGCGCAGATGTTTTTCCTTCATGAGGCTTTGCTGGACGATCTCAAACTCCCCATAAAAAATAGGTTGAGGAAAGCCTTGTCCCCAAATCTCTTCAGCAAGCAAGTCGCCAGTTTCTGGGGTGAATTCAGAAAGGGTTAAGGTGCCATCATGAATATGGCGCCGTTCAAGAAGTTCATCGTTAAGCAAGTCGTCAGCTACCTTTTGGAAAAGGGCGTCAAACTTTTCAAAATCAGCTTTTCTGATGGTAAGGCCAGCGGCCATAGCATGACCACCAAATTTGAGGATAAGCCCAGGCTCACGTTTCGAAACAATGTCTAGGGCATCCCTAAGATGAAAGCCCGCCAGAGACCTGCCTGAGCCACGAAGCTCATCCTCAGTTGCACCTAAAGTGCTATCGGCAGGAGCAAAAACAATTGCTGGACGATTAAATCGTTCCTTAAGGCGGGATGCCACGATACCGACGACTCCCTGGTGCCATTCTGGACTCCAAAGGCATATGCTATTTCGATCAGCCATCGTTCCGGCCAGTTGATATTCGGCCAAGTGAGCCAAAGCCGTTTCTTGCATGCCAGTTTCAATGACGCGGCGCTCGCGATTAATACGATCGAGTTCTTGGGCTAGTTCTATAGCGTGGTCTTGTTGATTGGTAAGCAATAAGCGAATGCCCAAACTCATATCGGCCAACCTTCCAGCAGCGTTTAATCTAGGGCCGATGGCAAAACCCAAGTCAAAGGTATTTGCTTGGCGAGGGTCTCGAGTCGCCACCTGAAAGAGCGCTTGAATACCTGCTTGGGAAATGCCAGCACGAATACGCTTTAAGCCATTAAAAACCAAGATACGATTATTACGGTCAAGTTGGGCCACATCTGCAACAGTGCCCAATGCAACTAAGTCCAATAGATTTTCAATCTTGGGCTGTGACTCGGAGGTAAATTTTCCTCGTTTGCGTAGCTCAGCACGTAGCGCTACTAAAAGATAAAACATGACACCAACGCCAGCCAGTGCCTTGCTAGGAAAAGTGCAGCCAGGTTGATTGGGATTCACGATCGCGAGTGCTGCAGGCAGGCTGTCACCTGGGAGGTGATGATCTGTCACTATAACTTCCATGCCCAATTCTCGGGCGCGATCTACGCCAGCCTCACTGGCAATACCGTTATCGACGGTAATTAGATACTTTGGTTTGGGATTTTGTTGGGCGGCTAATTCAACTACTTCAGGAGTAAGCCCATAGCCCATCGTAAAGCGGTTAGGCACTAAAAATTGAATAGCCACATCGGAGCCGCCCAACATTTTTAATCCTCGTACAGCTACCGCACAAGCAGTGGCGCCATCACAGTCATAGTCAGCCACTACCAGCATAGGGTCTTGGCGCTCCAAAATGTCAGCCAGAAGAGCGGCTGTGGAGAGGCAACTCTTCAAATCTGCTGGTGATAGCAGTTTTTTTAGGTCAAGGGATAACTCATCGGGTGAAGTAACGCCCCGGGCAGCAAATAATCGAGCTAGTAGTGGATGCAAACCGCTTTGCTGCAACCAAGCGACAGTACGATCGGAAAATGGGCGTTGAGAAAATAAACTCATTTAGATGGGTAGTTGATCAAATGATGATCAAGCAATTTCTTTCCAGGTTAAGGGCTCTGATTTTTTCCAAAATAGCCAAGATTTTTTGTACAAATCTTTTGCAGTCAAACAACGCCGTCGGATTTTTCCTTTTGGAAAGTCGATGATTTCTACTTCCAGTAGGCGTTTTTCTGCTAAGGCTTTGCTTAGGCTTTCCCAAAGGCTTACAGGGTCTATTACCCAGGCAAACCCATTATCTGCTTGGGTAAGGTCTACGGAGTTTTGATGGGGAATATTCAAGTATCGAGCTAGGCCAACAAGAAGAGGGTGTTCGCCATAAATACGATTACTCTGTTTTAAGACTTCCGGCACACGCACATCTTCGAGCTTGCCAATGCCACTAATCCATAAGGAGTTAATGCTAGGTAGGCCACGTTGTTCACGCTCCTGATTACTTGAGTCAATATGCCAGAGCATCTGAATTTCATTTTGGAGCTTGCGCCAACGTTTGGCTAATCCTGCAGTTTGAGCATCGCGTGGCATCCACCAGTCAATATTGCGACCGTGGGCTTGGTCAATAGAGTGGGTTGCTAGGCTTGAAAAAGGGCCTGCGGGAATGAACCAATCGTGCTGCCCCTGAAATAAGACGGCGTTTTGAAAATCTTCCTCAATATAAGGAAGGGCTACTTTGAGCAGGTGTGCGGATTGCTCTGAGCTCAGGTCAATTTGACTTTGAGACATTAAAATTAAATGATCACGGGTAGCGTGAAGATGAACGGGCTGTAAGCAGGCAATTATTTCACTTGGCTCTAATGCTTGTTTAGATTGACCCAAGAGCAATATTGGGGCGATGGGCAGGCTTTCTCCTAAAAGAAAGCGCTCATGAGGCAAACCACTTGGGGGGCTGGATGTCCCGGCTTTATCGGCATCCATATCAAAAACATCTTCCCCTGAGAGCATTAGGGTGAAGCGTTTGGAGGGGGTAGAGTTCGCAGTCATTCCCCTGATTTTAGGTGGCATTTAAGGAATCCATCAGTTTGTCTTCGCGATTGTCTAAACTGTAACTATGTTAAGACTTCCTATTGAGCTAGAAATTGGCTTGCGTTACACCCGATCTAAGCGTCGTAAGGCTGTAGGTAAGCGTGATGGCTTCCTCTCCTTTATTTCTGGGATCTCCACCGCTGGCATTGCCTTAGGGGTTGCCTCCCTAATTGTGGTGCTCTCGGTCATGAATGGCTTTCAGAAAGACGTGCGTGATCGTATGCTTTCTGTGCTGTCACATGTGGAAATTTCTGCCCCCGATGGTTTGGCCAATTGGGAGCCCCTTTCTCTCAAGGTTGCTGCACAGCCCCATGTGATTGGTGTAGCCCCAATGGTGAGCTCGCAAGGTTTGCTGAGCCGTGAGAACGTAATGCGAGGCGTCACTATCCGAGGGGTGTTACCTAGTGAAGAGGGTAAAGTTTCCGACCTTCCCAAACAATTTGTAGCGGGTAGTATTGATGATCTCAAGCCGGGTGGCTTCGGAGTCGCTCTTGGTGCGCAGTTGGCTAATATGGTTGGTGCACGGGTGGGTGATCGCATTAATCTGATTGTTCCGGAAAGTGACCTCACTCCGGCAGGCGCTATGCCTAGAATGCGAACACTTCAGGTCGTGGGTATTGTCGATAGCGGCCATTATGAATTTGATAGTTCTTTAGCCATCATGCATTGGAGGGATGCCGCAGCTCTATTGCGCTTACAAGACCCTTCGGGCCTTCGTGTAAAAGTCGATGATATGCAGCGCGCCCCTGAGGTTGCTGCCGAGTTAGCGCAAGTGGTTCCACAAGGGCTCTGGGTGACGGATTGGTCTCGATCTAATCGCAATTGGTTCGCTGCCGTGCAGACTGAAAAGAAAATGATGTTCATTATCTTGACCCTAATTATTGCTGTCGCTGCTTTTAATTTAGTATCCACCTTGGTAATGACCGTCAATGAAAAGCAAGCAGATATTGCCATATTAAGAACTATGGGCGCTAGCCCAGGATTGATTCAAAGAATTTTTTTGGTGCAGGGTCTTGCCATTGGATTTCTGGGTTCTTTGGCTGGTGTGAGCTTGGGTTTATTAATTGCGCTCAATATCGATGTCATTGTGCCCACTATTGAAGCTATTTTTCGAGTACGCTTCTTGCCAAGAGATGTGTATTTTATAAGCGAACTTCCTTCGGATGTTCGCTTATCAGATGTTCTTACTGTAGGCTTAATGGCTTTTGGACTCTCTGTTTTAGCTACTTTATATCCCAGTCGTCGTGCAGCTCAAGTTCAACCTGCGGAGGCCTTGCGCTATGAGTGACATAACAAATTTAGTTCTCAAGGCACAGGGTTTGACAAAGACTTATGGCAAAGGGCCAACCGCTGTTGAAGTTCTCAAGGGTATTGATCTTGAAGTGGCGCCTTCAGAGAAGGTAGCAATTGTTGGCTCATCGGGATCTGGCAAGAGCACTTTATTGCATTTATTGGGGGGCTTAGATACTCCTAGCGCTGGTTCAGTTCTTTTAGTTGGAGAAAATCTCAATCATTTGCCGGTGGCAAAGTTAGATCAACTACGCAATCGCAGTCTAGGCTTTATTTATCAGTTTCACCATCTGCTAGATGAATTTAGCGCCGTTGAAAACGTGGCTTTGTTATTACGTATTCGAGGTTTAGATAATGACGAATCTATGGAGCGGGCTAGTAAGATTTTGCGCTCAGTAGGCTTGGCCAATCGTGAGCTTCATACTCCTGGGGAATTATCAGGGGGAGAGCGTCAACGGGTAGCCGTTGCACGCGCCCTAGTTGGTAACCCAGCCTGCGTCTTGGCAGATGAGCCTACTGGTAATCTGGATACTGAAACTGCTGACGGTGTTTTTAATCTAATGCTTGATGTTGCTCGCGAGCAAGGCACCGCCTTTATTATCGTAACCCATGATCCAGTCCGCGCTAAACGTTGTGATCGTATTTTGCATTTAGAGCGTGGAGTGCTAAAGACTTTTGCTCAATGAGTGAAAATTTCTCATGGGTAGATACCCATTGCCACTTAGACGCGCCAGAATTTGCAGGCACGCTACCGCAAATCGTTGCTAATTCAGTGGAGCAGGGTGTAAAAGCTATTCTTTTGCCAGCCGTGAAGGTATCTGATTGTGAGCACGTTAGAACACTTGCCAATCTTTATGGTAAAAAAATTCCCGGCCTGGTGTACACACTTGGCATACATCCTTTATTTATCAATGAAGTAAAAGAGGGTGATATTGCTACGCTAAAAAACCAGATAGAAAAATCTTTAATTGATCCACGTTTTGTTGGGATTGGTGAGATTGGTTTAGATTATTTTGTTGAAGGTTTAGATCATCAAAAGCAAGAGCAATTTTTTCATGCTCAATTAGACCTGGCAGATGAATTTCAGTTACCGGTTGTTCTGCATGTCAGACGCTCGCAAGATGCAATTCTCAAAGCCTTGCGACGTCGCAAGGTGCCTGGCGGGATAGCCCATGCATTTAACGGTAGCTTTCAGCAGGCTGAGCAATTTATTGAACTCGGTTTTAAGCTGGGGTTTGGCGGTGCCGCTACATATGACCGCGCCCTACAAATCCGCCGTCTTTTAAACGAGTTGCCCATTGAAAGCATTGTTACTGAAACCGATGCGCCAGATATTCCGCCAGCTTGGTTGAAGGAAGTGGGTACTAAGTTAAATGAGCCCGCCTTTCTCCCTAGAATCACTAGGCAATTGGCCTCTATACGTGGCATAGATGAAGCTGTATTTTTATCTGCAGTGTGGCGTAATGCCATGGAGGCACTTCCTCGTTGGTCAGCTTTAACAACCAATCTTTTTCAAACTCCAAAAGGCTTATAAGCGCTTTCGCTTCGACTGTCATCTGAAACCCATAACTTTTGGGTTATGACGTTTTTTTTACTCGTTTTACAGTCATTGGGCAGGTAGATCTAAACATCTCAGTTTTTACAAAAATGGGTCCATTGGTCGATTGATCAATGCCAATAATGACTGATACTTCGCTTAGGGAATAATCGCCCGTGTTGTAGGTTAACTGAAGTTTTTCTCTTTGAGAGTTACTGAGAGCCACCTCTTTATAGCAGTTGAAAGAATTTCCTTGAAGAGAGCAATTTCTACCCTTCATTTCACCGCTATTAATTTCATAACTTCTTTGCGCATTACTCACAGTCGTTACTGAGTTAACTACCTGCACCAATTGACCATTACACCTTAATGAATAAGAGGTTTCGCTATCGTTTGTGCAGGCACTGAGTAAAAATATGCATAGCAGCAGCAGTTTGTTCATGTAGGCCTTCATTCCACTGGATTAATTACCATCTGATCACTATTTTTACATCCCCATAGTATCTGAAATGAGTGCTATAAAAGTGGTAAGAATGCTTCTCTACCGCAAATAGAAAAGGGATACGAAAGTATCCCTTTGTTCTATAAAGCATATTTGGTTGCGGGGGCAGGATTTGAACCTACGACCTTCGGGTTATGAGCCCGACGAGCTGCCAGACTGCTCCACCCCGCGTCTGTGTCTAACATTCTAGCATTTTTTTGACCCATCTGTCGAGATATCCTTTGAAATAAATCAAAATAGGGGGTTTGAAAGGGGGAAAAGGAGCGCTAAGGCAGTCTGTATAGGGAGTAATATATTGCCACGCAACATTGAGATAGGGACTATTTATGTCTGTTAGTAATCCGGAATTTTCAGAATCCTCGCTATTAAGACCAGTTGAGATATCTCGACAAGAGCAAGTGCATAAAAAAGGAGCGTCCCTTTCACTCATGTTGGCCGCCATTGGTGTGGTGTTTGGTGACATCGGAACGAGTCCTTTATATGCGCTTAAGGAGTGCTTTAGCCCTGATCACGGCATTCCATTTTCAACAGATGCTGTTTATGGAGTGATCTCCATGGTCTTTTGGGCGTTCTCGATTGTGGTCTCATTGAAGTATGTTTTGTTCGTTATGCGCGCCAATAACCATGGTGAGGGTGGAATATTGGCCTTAATGGCCCTAGCTTTGCGCACCGCGCCAAACGGCTCAAAGAGAGCTTTGTTAATCATCATGGCAGGTGTCTTTGGTGCGTGCATGTTTTATGGCGATGCGATTATTACCCCCGCTATCTCAGTGCTATCAGCAGTAGAGGGTATGGAAGTAATTTCTAGTGATTTCACTCGCTTTGTCATTCCAGTAACTATTTTTATTTTAGCAATTCTGTTTTTTATTCAAAAAAGAGGCACCGCAGTCGTAGGTAACCTTTTCGGACCTGTAATGCTAGTTTGGTTTGCGGTAATTGGTTTAATGGGCTTGAATCAGGTCGCACAACATCCCGCTATTTTTGCGGCTGTTAACCCTTTATATGCGATTCAATTTTTAGATCAACATGCGCTTCAAGGATTTATTGTGCTTGGGGCGGTCTTTTTAGTGTTAACTGGAGCTGAAGCGCTTTACGCGGACATGGGTCACTTCGGTGTTAAACCTATTCGAATGGGTTGGTTTTTTATTGTGATGCCTTGCCTTATCTTGAACTACTTTGGGCAAGGTGCGATGTTTTTAAATAATCCAGAGACTATTGCCAACCCTTTCTTTTTAATGGTCCCTGAGGCTTTTGTATTTCCTCTAGTAATTCTGGCAACGGTCGCTACAGTCATTGCTTCTCAGGCAGTCATTTCCGGCGCATTTTCCATGACAAGCCAGGCTATATTGTTGGGCTTTCTGCCGCGCATGAAAATCCGCCACACTTCCGACAGGGAGATTGGCCAAATCTACATGCCTTTGGTCAATTGGACCTTGCTAGTCTTAGTGGTGGCTGTAGTTCTCGCTTTTAAGAAGTCCGAAAATTTAGCCGCTGCTTACGGTATTGCAGTGACCACCACAATGATTGCAACGACATTCCTAGCGGCCATTGTGATGCGAGTTGTTTGGAAGTGGAGTGCGGTATTGGTTAGCATTGTGATTGGCGCATTCTTAATTGTTGATTTTGCCTTCTTAGCCGCCAATTTATTAAAAATAATGGAGGGCGGTTGGTTCCCCTTGCTTTTAGGGGCGGTCTGTTTCTTGTTCTTGATGACTTGGTATCAAGGGCGGCATTTACTTCGTCAACGGGCGGTGGATGAGGGTATTGAGTTAAAGGGCTTTATTGACGCTTTGATGATCAATCCTCCGCATCGAGTGGAAGGTACGGCAATCTTCCTAACGGCTCATGTTGATTATTTGCCAGTTTCTTTTTTGCATAACTTAAAACATAACCATGTTCTCCATGAAAGAGTGTTTTTCTTAAAGGTAAGTATTTGGGATGTACCTTATGTAAAAGAAGAAGAGCGTATTACTTTGCGAGATTTGGGAAATAATATTTTTATCGTAAGAGCTGTATATGGTTTCAATGAAACTCCAGATATGGGTAATATCATTGAGTTAATTGAAAAATCGTCAGGTCTCAAGTTTAATTTGATGGAAACTTCATTCTTTCTATCGCGAGACACTATTGTGTCCACGGAAATTCCAGGAATGGCTTTATGGCGCGAACGATTATTCTCTTGGATGTATCAAAATGCCGCTCGCCAATCAGATTTCTTTAGGATTCCCGCAAACCGTTTGGTGGAACTTGGTGCAAAGGTGGAGATTTGAGCAGGTTTTTTTCTACGCGGGTACTTCTGGCGCTGTGGGGATTTTTGCTGATTGGCCCATGGGCCAATCCTGTCTTTGCTACACCCGCTGAAGAGGCGGAGTTGGCGCAATTAGATAAGATCGATCAAGAGCTTGAATTGCAACGCGATTGGGCAAAGTATCGCTGGGAAAAAACTTCTGCTGAGTGCTATCAACAGTACTGGGTTAATCGTTGTTTAAGTAACTCGCGTGCTGAGTATCGCAAAGAAATTGATTCTATTCGCCAGCAAGAAGTCGAGCTCCATGAAGTGCAACGCAAACTTCGCGCGAGCCTAAAAGATCAGCGTGATGCGAAGAAAATTGCCGAACGCGCGTCCCCAGAAAAAGCAATAGAGCGTGCAGCCAACCAAAAAGAATACGAAGAAAAGCAAAAGGATGCGGCCGCTCGTGCAGCTGATCTTGAGCAGCGTCGTAAGGATGCCCCTAAACGCGCGCAAGAAAATAAAGCGGGCACTCAGCTCGACTAATCTCCATTGGCAAAAGTTAAATCAATCTATACCTGCCAGTCCTGCGGTGGAACTTCGGCTAAATGGCAAGGCCAGTGCCCATCCTGTCAGGCGTGGAATACGATGGAAGAAGGCTTGTCTGAGGTTGGCTCTAACACGCGTTTCCAGGGCCTAGCTCAGTCGTTGCCGAGACAAAAACTATCCGCTATTACTGCAGAAGATCTTCCTCGCTTTAGTACTGGAGTTGAGGAGTTCGATCGCGTACTGGGTGGTGGTTTAGTTCCTGGTGGGGTTGTACTTTTGGGTGGGGATCCTGGCATTGGTAAATCCACATTACTTTTGCAAGCCTCTGCAGAAATGAGTTTTGCCGGCATGAGCGTGCTTTATAGTAGTGGCGAAGAATCTGCATCGCAAATTGCATTAAGGGCAAAAAGAATAGCCTTAAATGCTCCTCAATTAGAGGTGCTTGCAGAAATTCAGTTAGAAAAACTGCTATCCATTATGGATACCGTCAAGCCTCAAGTATTAATAGTGGACTCGATTCAGACACTGTATTCAGACGCTTTAAGTTCGGCTCCAGGTTCTGTGGCTCAAGTTAGAGAATGTACAGCACAGCTTACTAGAGCAGCTAAATCAAGTGGTATCTGCGTGTTGTTGGTGGGGCATGTAACCAAGGATGGTCAATTAGCTGGTCCAAGGGTACTTGAGCATATTGTGGATACCGTTTTGTATTTTGAAGGTGATACTCATTCTTCTTTCCGCCTGGTGCGCTCAATTAAGAATCGCTTTGGCGCTGTAAATGAATTAGGTGTTTTTGCCATGACGGAAAAAGGCTTACGTGGTGTCGCCAATCCATCAGCCATCTTTTTATCTCAACATGCAGAAATGGTCCCGGGAGCTTGTGTGCTGGTAACTCAAGAGGGCAGTCGCCCGCTTTTAGTGGAAATACAAGCATTAGTAGATACAGCGCATATCCCTAACCCCAGAAGGTTGGCGGTAGGGCTAGAGCAGCATCGTCTTGCTATGCTCTTAGCGGTATTACATCGACATGCAGGAGTGGCTTGCTTTGATCAAGATGTATTTTTAAATGCAGTTGGTGGCGTAAAGATTTCGGAGCCAGCTGCTGACTTAGCGGTATTGCTAGCGATTCAGTCTTCGATACGCAACAAGGCATTACCAAAAGAACTGATTGTTTTTGGAGAGGTAGGCTTGGCCGGAGAGATTCGGCCGTGCCCACGCGGTCAGGAGCGATTAAAAGAGGCCGCTAAGCTGGGTTTTACTATCGCTATTATTCCTAAGGCCAATATGCCAAAGAGCAAGATCCCAGGATTAAGGGTTATACCAGTTGAGCGCATTGATCAGGCCATACAAGCTGCCGCAGAATTAGGCTAGAGCCTTGATTTAGTGCAAGTCTTCCGCTTGAATTAAAAGCACTTGTTGGTCGCCAGCAGACACCTCCATCCAGATGGCAGGAATTTGAGGAAAAGCTTTTTTAAAGTGCTCATATTCATTGCCAATCTCAATCAAAATAGCCCCACGCTCTGAAAGATAGTCTGGAGCGGCAGAGATAATTTTGCGAATTAGATCCATGCCGTCATCGCCCCCCGCTAGGGCTAAGGCAGGCTCCGCATGATATTCGGCCGGAAGCGCACTCATGGAGTCGGCATTGACATAAGGGGGGTTGCAAATAATGAGATCAAAGCGATTGTCATCATTAGGCTCGGGAAGGGCATCCCACAAGTCACCATTAAATAACTCTACCTGTGAGCTAAGACTATGACGATCTAAATTTCGAGATGCCAAGGCAAGGGCCGGTAGGCTAATGTCACAGGCGCTCACATGAATATCTGGGCAGGATAAGGCGAGCAAGATAGCTAAAGAGCCATTGCCTGTACAGAGATCCAGGGCCTTACCGTCAGCGGGTAACCACGGCTCAAGAGAGCCATCCACAATCAATTCTGCAATCCAAGACCGCGGCACGATACTTTGTTCGCTACTATAAAACGGCACGCCCATTAACCAAGCTTCACCTAAGATATAAGCCAAAGGCTTACGAGTGCCAATACGAATGTTGGCAAGCGCTATGGCATTTTCGTATCGCTCGGTGCTCATAGGTTCATCTAAAGATTCAAGAGCATCAGCCGGGCTGAGATTCATTTGTTTACTACAGATCCATAGCGCCTCGCTTCGGGCATCAATAGCACCATGACCATAATGCAAATTAGCGGTAGCTAGTTTTTGTGCAAGTTGTTCAATGCACTGTTCTAAGATGAGATTTTTTGGGTCTTGAGGCTCTGGGACCATGAATTTTTCGTGCTTGCTAATCAAGAAACTAATTGTTCGAGAGTCTTGCGATAAATATTCTTCAGTGGCTCTACGTCATCGACAATCACGGACTCATTGATCTTATGGCTGGTGGCATTTAATGGGCCAAACTCCACCACTTCTTTGCAGATTTTGGCGATAAAGCGACCATCACTAGTGCCGCCTGTGGTCGAGAGCTTTGTATCTATGGCAGTCTCTGTTTTAATGGAGTTACGTAGGGCATCAGCAAGAGCGCCATCCCCAGTAATAAATGGACTACCGCCTAAAACCCAATCAATCTCAAAGTTGAGGTTGGCGCTGGTAAGAATCTGCTCAAGGCGAGCGCGCAATTCTTCTGGTTTGCTTTCGGTTGAGAAGCGGAAGTTGAAGTCGATCGTGAGCTCGCCTGGAATAATATTGTTAGCTCCAGTACCGGCATGAATATTAGAAATCTGAAAGCTGGTTGGCTGGAAATAATGGTTACCCTTATCCCACTCGGTCTGAACAAGCGCCTCAATAGCAGATGCCGACAAGTGAATGGGGTTGGCGCCTAGGTGGGGATAGGCAATGTGTGCCTGAACCCCTTTTATCTTTAGTTTTCCAGACAGGGATCCACGTCTGCCGTTTTTAATCATGTCGCCTAACTGGTCAACGGACGTAGGCTCGCCGATAACGCAATAATCAAGGCGCTGCCCCTGCTTTTGCAAGCGCTCACACATGATGACGGTTCCATCATCAGCTGGACCCTCTTCATCGCTTGTAATTAAAAAAGCAATTGTGCCCGCATGATCTGGATGGGTAACAACAAATTCTTCAGCAGCAACTACAAATGCGGCTAGGGAGGTTTTCATATCGGCAGCGCCTCGACCGTATAAATAGCCGTCACGAATAGTTGGAGTAAAGGGGTCGCTAGCCCATTTCTCTAGAGGACCCGTAGGGACTACATCGGTATGACCAGCAAACATGAGAACCTTGCCTTGATCGCCAGCGAGCCCTTTTTTGATAGCCCAAAGATTGGTGACCTGGAAATTATCTGGACCGCTAACAACACTCTCAGTATGAAAACCCATTGCCTGCAATCTTTTGGCAATGAGCTCTTGACATCCGCCATCCGCAGGAGTCACCGAGCGGCAGGCAATGAGAGCTTCAGTCAGGTCAAGGGTCGCACTCATATTTAATTTTTCTTAGTCGCGCAGGAGTTCGTTGATAGCAGTTTTCGCTCTTGTCTTAGCATCTACTTTTTTCACAATAATGGCTGCGTAGAGACTGTACTTGCCACAAGCAGATGGTAGGGAGCCTGGAACTACTACTGAGCCAGCGGGAACGCGGCCGTAATGTACTTCGCCCGTTTCACGATCGTAAATTTTGGTGCTTTGACCAATATAGACACCCATGGAGAGTACGGCATTTTCTTCAATAATTACACCTTCAACTACCTCAGAGCGAGCGCCAATAAAGCAGTTATCTTCAATAATGACTGGGCCAGCCTGAATTGGTTCCAAAACTCCACCAATGCCTACTCCACCTGAAAGGTGTACATTTTTGCCAATTTGGGCGCATGAACCGACTGTCGCCCAAGTATCGACCATGGAGCCTTCGCCAACATAGGCGCCAATATTGACATAGGATGGCATCAGAACGACATTCTTGCCGATAAAGGAGCCACGACGAGCCATTGCAGGGGGAACTACTCTGAAGCCACCCCTAGCAAAGTCCTCTGCCGTATAGTTTTCAAATTTGCTAGGCACCTTGTCGTAAAACTGGGTATACCCACCAGCCGCCATGGGTTTGTTGTCCTCTAGACGAAAAGACAGCAAAACCGCCTTCTTAACCCATTGGTTTACTTCCCATTTGCCAACGCTAAGGCGTTCTGCTACGCGAATTTCCCCTGAATTTAGACCTTCTAGGACTAAATTAACGGCATTTCGGATTTCCGTAGAAACGGACTCAGGGGACAAGTTAGCGCGGTTTTCCCAGGCTTGTTCGATGATGCTTTGTGGTGATTGGCTCATACTTTTTAGTTAACTATCAGATTGTTAAGGGGTTTTGACCCTGGATGTAGATTTATCATTATATCGATGGGGCAAAAACCCGTGCAAAGCATCCTAAGCTTGCTATCATCTTCCCACTTTAGTTTTAATTTTTACCCAATTATTTGAACCCCTTTTTTCCCTGCAAAGTACGCCGTGCAACTGAAATCCATCAAACTTTCCGGCTTTAAGTCTTTCGTCGACCCAACTCATTTTGAAATGCCAGGTCAATTGATCGGCGTTGTGGGTCCTAATGGATGCGGAAAGTCGAACATTATTGACGCCGTCCGTTGGGTTTTAGGCGAATCCCGCGCGAGTGAGTTGCGTGGCGAATCCATGCAGGATGTTATTTTTAACGGCTCTGGCTTACGCAAGCCATCGGGCCGTGCTAGTGTCGAACTCATTTTTGATAATACTGACGGGCGTGCACAGGGTCAGTGGAGTGTATTTACTGAGTTGTCAGTTAAGCGTGTATTAACTCGTGATGGTAACTCTAGTTACTACGTGAATAATCAAGTTGTTCGCCGTAAGGACATTCAAGATATTTTCTTGGGAACCGGAATGGGTCCAAGAGGCTACGCAATTATTGGGCAAGGCACCATTAACCGTATTTTGGAAGCCAAGCCAGAAGAGCTGCGCATCTTTTTGGAAGAGGCGGCTGGTGTATCTAAATATAAAGAGCGCCGTAAAGAAACGGCTTCTCGTCTTGAGGATACTAAAGAGAACTTAGTACGTGTTGAAGATATTGTGCGTGAGCTTGACCAGCAACTTACACGTCTAGAGAAGCAAGCTACTGTTGCTGAGCGCCATGCTGAACTATCTATAGAGATGAAGGCTCAGCAGCAGCTACTTTGGTTTGTCCGTCAGACAGAGGCCGGTAAAGAGCAAGAGCGCCATGCCAATGGGATTCGGGACACTCAAGTGAGTCTGGAAGAGCAAACTGCCAAAATGCGTCATGCAGAAACCGAGCTCGAGACTATGCGTACGCAGCAGTACGCATTGCAAGACAAAGTTTCTCAAGCGCAAGGTGATTTGTACCAAACTAACTCTGATGTCAGCCAGGTAGAGTCACAAATACGTTATGTGCAGGAAGCGCGTCAACGTTTACAGCAACAGACCCAAGAACTGCATGCGCAGCTACAACGCTGGACTGTGCAAGAAACAGATGCCGCGCAGGCGCAACGCACTACAGAGCATGAGCTGAGTTTAGCCTCTGAAAAAGAGCGAGCTTTACTGACGGATTTGACGGATTTACAAGGGCAACTGCCTAGTCGTGATGAGGCTTACCAAATTAATGCGCGCGAATTAAATAATGCACGTGATGGATTGGCAGTAATCGAACAGCGTTTAGCTAGCTTAGGTGAACGTGTGAGATCCATGATTGCGCAGGTCGAAGAAATTAAAGGTCGTGAGACACGTTTAAGCAGTGAGTTTGATGGTTTACGTAAGCCAGACGCTGAAGCCTTGCAAACAGCACTTGATCGTCATGCAATGGCCGTACGTAAGGTTGATGAAGCAAAACAAAAAGCAGGGGAGGCGCAGCAACGTGTGCCCGCAGCCGACGAGGCTCGCAATATTGCCCAACAAAATATTCAAGCGGCAAATCAAGACTTAGCTCAAACTGAGGCTAAGTTAACTGCACTAACCGCATTGCAGGCCAGCGTTCAGGCGCAGGGCAAGATTGGTCCCTGGCTTGAGAGCAAGGGATTAAAGGAAAGTAAGCGTCTTTGGCAGGAGCTCAAAGTAGAGAGCGGATGGGAGGCTGCCCTAGAGTCTGTGTTGCGTGAACGCTTGGCCGCGGTAACTTCTAAGAGTGTTCAAGAAACATTGTCATTGGCACAGGATGCGCCACCAAGTCGTTTAGCTATTTTGTTGACTGAAGACATTTCGCCTGCGCATACTGCTGCTCCAGCCGATTTCATACCATTGCTCACCCGCGTGCAAAGTGCGGGGGCGCCACGCATATCTTCAGTTCTGCAGGAGTGGCTCGACAACATTTATATCGCCGATGGTTTAGAGGATGCACTACAACGGCGAGAAAAATTACCTGCTGGTGGAGCATTGGTGACTCAACAGGGGCATTTAGTCAGCCGCGTTGGCGTCCAGTTGTATGCGGCAGACTCAGAGCAGGCTGGTATGTTGGCTCGTGCTCAAGAGATGGAGAGTCTTGAGAAGCAGTTGCGTGCGCAACGCTTAATTCAAAATGAGTTACAAAGTGAATTAGATCAATGTGCGTCGAATTATCAGGCTGCACACCAAGCTGCAGAGCAGACGCGGATCTATGCAGAACAAGCGGTGCAGGAAGTGCATGGCTTTGAAGTGGAGAGAATGCAACTAACTCAAGCACAAGAGCAATATAGCCAACGTGCCGCACAAATTCAGAGTGAGTTAAGCGAGTTACGTGAGCAAATGGAGCAATTGAACTTCACGCACGAACAATCCACGACCGAATTGGCGCAATCTGAAGAAGAAAAACAAGGCAGTCAAGAAACTCTGGCAATTGCACTGGAAAAATTAGAATTTGCCACCCAAGAACGTGATCGCTTACGCGAGGCTTTGCGTGCTGCAGAGTTATCGGCGCAAGAGGCTGCTTTTGCCACCCGCTCTTTGCAGCAGCGGATTGCTGATCTTCAGCGCGACCAAAGTACTGCACGTACTCAGATCATGGAAATCCAAGATAAACAGGCCTTGGCAGAACAAGAACTTGAGGTCTTAAGTGACGCCGAGGCCCAAGAGAAGCTACAGGATTTACTAGTAGCCCGTAGCGAGCGGGAATCCTTGTTGGCAAATGCACGTACCGAGCAAGATGCTTTACTGCATCAATTACGTGAAGCCGATGAGGTCCGCATGCAAATAGAGCGCGGCTTACAGCCTATGCGTGACAAAGTGGTTGATTTGCAATTGCGTGAACAAGCAGCCCGCTTGAATTTTGAACAATTCGCCACCTTACTATCCGATGCAGAGGCCGATCTAATTGCGCTAGAAGCCAACTTTCATCCCGACCTTAAAGTAGGCGCACTACAGAGTGATGTGACTCGTTTGGGTACTGAGATTCAATCTTTAGGCCCAGTTAATATGGCCGCTTTGGATGAGTTGTCCAGCTCGCGTGAACGCAAATCTTTCTTGGATGCTCAGTCGGCCGATTTGAATGAGGCAATGCAAACCTTAACCGATGCGATTGCAAAGATCGATGCTGAAACGCGCGATTTATTGCAAGGTACTTTCGATGAGGTTAATAAGCACTTTGGGATACTTTTCCCTGAATTGTTTGGTGGCGGTCATGCTGAGCTAGTAATGACAGGTGAAGAGATCTTAGATGCCGGTGTCCAAGTAATGGCTCAGCCCCCAGGGAAGAAGAACACCACCATTTACTTGCTTTCTGGAGGTGAAAAGGCCTTAACAGCTATCGCTTTAGTGTTCTCGCTATTCCTCCTAAATCCAGCACCATTTTGCTTGCTTGATGAGGTCGATGCCCCCTTAGATGATGCAAACACCTTGCGCTATGCGCAGATGGTGGCCAAAATGTCAGATAAGACCCAGTTTGTATTCATCTCACATAATAAGATCACTATGGAAATCGCACATCAGCTGATTGGTGTGACCATGCAAGAGCAGGGCGTTTCCCGTATTGTTGCGGTGGATATTTCATCCGCTGTCTCTATGGTGGAGGCAGCTTAAGTGAATTTTGAGCAAATCATGGCTACTCTAGGGTTATCTGAGTTGCAATTTGCTCTACTTGTGATTGGCTTCTTAATTTTGCTATTGGTTGCCATCCTAAATTTTAAATATGCGCGTGCTCGTCATAAGGCGAGAGTGGCTGGTGTGTTTGTAGCGGATGATCCATTTGCTCGGGAACCTCATTTTGGGCATACTTTTTCAGACAATAGTAATGGCGATCGTTCCGAGCCTAGCTTTGGTGAAAAATTTATGCCTACAATCGCCGAGCCAGTTAACTTCTCGATTGATCCTAGGATTGACTGCGTCATTACACTTCGCTTTGATGAGGGTATTGGCGGCGCAGAAATTTTAGAAGAAATTAATACTTGGACAGATTTGCAAGCTCAAGCGACCACCCCTTGGATGTGTGAAGGCTTGAATGCTGATATTGATGCTGCCGAAGACTGGGAGAAATTACGCGCTGAAGCTTCTTATGCCGAACTTCAATTAGCTATTCAATTGGCAGGCCGTCGCGGTCCAATTGGGGTGCTCGAGCTATCCGATTTTTGTTCTCGTGCGCAAACGCTTGCAGAAACGTTGGGCTCTCAAATCGATATGCCAAGCGTAAATACGATGCTAGAAGGGGCTAAAGAGTTGGATGTAATGGCTGTTGAGAGCGATATTCAGCTGAGTATTAATGTGCTTTTTGACGAGCCATGCCCATGGGGAAACTTTGATGCCTTGATGCGTCAACGTGGATTTAAATTAGCTCGTAACGGCAGGCAATATGAGTATTTTAGTAATAACACCTTAATCTTTAACAGTGCAGAACTGAATCCTAATCAAGCCATTACTCAGCTAACCCTTCTTTTGGAGGTGCCTTTGGTTCCGCAGGAGGAGCGCGCATTTGAACGCATGCTTGGTGAGGGAGTTGAGTTAGCCAAAATTGCACATGGTCGCTTGGTGGACGATGGCGGCATCAATCTGACTGGAGCGGCAGTGACTAGCATCCGTCAACATCTGGATGTGCTTTATGCTAATCTTGAAAAGAACGGTGTTCCAGCAGGATCTTCCACTGCTAGCAGACTTTTTAGCTAAGGAATTGGTTTGTCGTCCAATAGTCCGACAAATTTAGCGGAACGCTACGCCTTCCTGCAAAAAGAATTAGCCCGTTTAGAGCATGCTTACTATGCTTTAGATAATCCTTTATTGCCCGATAGCGAATATGACCGCTTGTATCGGGAACTTTTAGATATTGAAGCGGTACATTCTGAGTGGATTACTCCTGAATCACTTTCTCAAAGAGTTGGCGGAGTGGCACTCAAACAATTTGATTCTGTAACCCATATAGTCCCCATGCTGTCATTAAATAATGCGTTTGATGACGTGGAGCTCATCGCATTTGATCGACGCTGTCGAGAAGGTTTGCACCTTGATCATGTGGACTATGCTGGTGAACTGAAGTTTGATGGGCTGGCAATTTCCCTGCGCTATGAAAATGGCCTCTTAGTTAGGGCAGCCACTCGTGGTGATGGTACTAGCGGTGAAGATGTCACTGCTAATGTGAAAACTATTAGAGCGATCCCACTAAGGCTCACCGGCATGAGTATTCCCAAGGTTCTTGAGGTGCGCGGCGAGGTATTTATGAATCTTAATGACTTTCGTAAAATGAATGTGCAGGCTGCTTTGATTGGTGAAAAAGAGTTTGCCAATCCTCGCAATGCAGCTGCTGGAAGCTTGCGGCAGCTAGATTCTAAAGTTACTGCGAAAAGGCCACTTTCATTTTTTGCTTACGGACTTGGTGCGCTCGAGCCCCAATCTTGGCTACCCGCTACCCATGAAGAGTTGCTCAATGCTTATATCAAACTTGGCATACCTGTTTGTTCCGAGCGCCGTATTCTTAAATCAGTTGCAGAAATATTAACGTTTTATAAAGATATTGGCGCTAAGAGAGACTCATTGCCTTATGACATTGATGGCGTCGTTTATAAGGTCAACTCCTTCGCAGAGCAGGCTAAGCTAGGCTTTGTTTCTAGAGCTCCTAGGTTTGCCCTCGCGCATAAATTTCCTGCGCAGGAAGCCTTGACGACAGTTTTGGGAATTGATGTCCAAGTGGGTCGTACCGGTGCAATTACACCAGTTGCAAGACTAGCACCAGTTGTAGTGGGTGGGGTAACGGTAACTAACGCCACTCTACATAATGAAGATGAAGTTAAGCGTAAAGATGTTTGGATTGGCGATACCGTTTCGGTGCGCCGTGCAGGTGATGTTATTCCCGAGGTGGTATCGGTTGTTAAAGAGCGTAGACAGCCAGATGCTAAACAGTTTGTAATGCCCCTGCGCTGCCCTGTTTGCGATTCTCATATTGAACGTTTAGCAGATGAGGCTATAGCTCGCTGCAGTGGTGGGTTATTTTGTGGCGCTCAACGTAAGCAAGCGCTAATCCATTTTGCCCATAGGCGCGCCTTAGATATTGAGGGCTTGGGCGAGAAGATTGTTGACCAATTGGTAGACCATAATTTAGTTAGAACTCCAGCCGATCTCTATCGCTTAGGCTTTACAGCATTAGCAAACTTAGAACGGATGGGTGAGAAGTCTGCAGACAACCTAATTGCAGCTATTAATCATTCCCGCAACACCACGCTCGCTAGATTTATTTTTGCATTGGGTATTCGTCACGTTGGTGAGGCGACTGCCAAAGACTTAGCCAACCACTATCGTAATATGCATGCCTTAATGGATGCCAAGTTTGATGACTTGCTATTAGTCAACGATGTTGGTCCTGTAGTGGCTAGCTCCATTATGAGTTTTATGGGTGAAACTCATAATAGAGAGGTAATAGAGCAATTGCTTGCTTCTGGAATGCAGCTTTCAGTAGAAGAAAAAATTATCAGTGATGCTGTGGCCGGAAAAACCTTTGTACTGACGGGTACTTTCCCGACCTTAACCCGAGATGAGGCAAAAGATCTACTTGAGAAAGTTGGGGCTAAGGTATCGGGCACAGTCTCCAAAAAAACTGACTACGTAGTGGCTGGAGTAGATGCCGGTAGCAAGCTTAAAAAAGCAGAAGAACTTGGTGTACAAGTAATTGATGAAACAGCAATGCTTAAACTGTTGAAGTAAGTGGTTAATTAAACCCCAAGAACCTCGAGTAATTCTGTCTCCAGCAAGATTTGGAGTTTAGGATTTTTGCTTAGGTTCGCAGCATCTAGGAGAAGTACATCCTCCACTCTTTCGCCCAAAGTATTAATACGCGCCGTGTGTAGTGAGACGTGATGCTTTGCTAAAACTCGTGAGATTGCATACAACAAACCCGTTCGATCGCTTGCTGACAGAGAGAGTGCATAGTAGTGCCCACGTTCATCGGGTATGACGTGTACACGAGCCTGAATCGGAAAGGTGCGGGACTGCCGAGAGAGTCTGCCCATGCTTGGAGGGGGTAGGGCATCGGTATTTTGTAGGGCAGCAGTCAGTTCATATTCAACCAACTGAATAAGGTCTCTATAGCTACCGCCCTCATCAACCAAATTGCTGCCGGAAATTTGGAAGGTATCAAGAGCATAACCATGGCGGGTAGTATGAATGCGAGCATCCCAAATGGAGAAGCCGTGCCGCTCAAAGTAGGCGCAGATTCTGGAGAATAAATCCGATTGGTCTTTAACGTAGACTGCAATTTGCAAGCCTTCACCAATGGGGGAAAGTCTTGCACGTACGATAGGCTCTACGCTATCGACCTTATTAAATAGATGACGTGTTAACCAAGCAATCTCACCGGCATCTTGCCTTAAATAGAAGGCAACATCGAGTTGATTCCAGAGATTCTCATAAGCAGAGTCCTCAATGCCATAAAGGCGTAACTTGGCGCGAGATTCTTCTTGATGCTGGGCTAATTCAGATGAGGCGTCAGGCTTGGCGCCACCCAAAACCCTTAGCGTGGCTCGATAAAGGTCTTCTAGTAACTTACCTTTCCAAGCATTCCACACTTTTGGACTGGTGCCACGTACATCGGCTACAGTAAGCAAATATAAAGCCGTTAGGTGGCGCTCATCACCAACTTTTTTTGCAAAATCTTTCACTACATCAGGATCAGTAATGTCTTGTTTTTGCGCAACCTGACTCATATTGAGATGTTCTGCTACTAACCATACTACAAGCTCGGTATCTGACTTGTCTAGATTATGATCTTTCGCAAACTTCCGCATATCGGCTTTACCCAACTGGGAGTGGTCGCCACCACGACCTTTGGCGATATCGTGAAATAGTGCGGCAATGACGAGAAGCCAGGGTTTTTCAAAGTGTGCGATTAATCTACTGCAGAAAGGAAATTCGTGGGTGTGTTCAATCACCATAAAGCGCCGAATATTCCGCAACACCATTAAAATATGCTGGTCAACCGTGTAAACATGAAAAAGATCATGCTGCATTTGCCCGACAATTTTCCTAAATGCTGGTAAATATCGACCAAGCACGCTACTACGGTTCATTAATTGAAACGCGCGACTTACGCCCTCGGGTTGTTTCAATATTTCAATAAAGAGCGCACGGTTAATTGGGTTGGAGCGCCACTTGCTATCCATATTCTGCCTAGCGTTATAAAGCGCTCTGAAAATGGTTGCAGACAAACTTTTCACATTAGTGGTTTGTGCGAAAACTAAAAAAGTTCTCAGAATTTGCTCTGGATCTTTTTGATAGAGTTGTGGATCAGTAATATCTAAAACACCCTGACGCTCAATAAAGCATTCGTTACCTTCACCAGGAATGGGATGTGTTGTTTTAGATTCCTGAGGGAACAATAGGGCTTCAATATTTTGCAAAAGCACATCATTTAATTGAGTGACTGCTTTGGCGGCCCAGTAATACTTTCTCATAATGGCTTCACTCGCAATACGTGAGGATTCCTCAGTAATCCCCATTGATTTTGCTAATGCGGCCTGTAAATCAAAGGCTAATACATCTTGTCTACGCCCCGCTATCAAATGCAGGTTGGCGCGAATAGTTTCCAAAAGTCGTTGATTGCGGTTCAACTCAGTTAATTCACGCTTTGTGACTAGACCTGCTTCATTCAAGTCTTTAAAAGTATTACCTAAGAGTGCTGCCTTGCTAACCCATAAGATCACTTGCAGATCACGTAAGCCACCAGGACTTTCTTTGCAATTGGGCTCTAAGGAGTAAGGGGTGTTTTGATATTTATAGTGACGCTGAATTTGTTCCGCAAGTTTCGCCTGAAAAAACGATTTTGGATCAAGCGTTTTTTCGTAAGCGGATGTAAATTCTTTGAAGAGGGCTCGCTTGCCACAAATGAGACGTGACTCCAATAAAGAGGTCCGCACTGTAATATCTTGTTCAGCCTCCGAAATACATTCCGCTACCGTTCGCACTGATGAGCCTATCTCTAAACCAGTATCCCAGCATTGCGCTACAAATTTTTCAATCTTGCCGGTGAGCACTTGCTCAACAAACTTTTTGTCGCTGGGCAATAAAATGAGAATATCGATATCAGAATAGGGAAACAGTGCTCCTCGGCCAAACCCTCCAACAGCAACGAGTGCAGCATCGGCATTAAGATCGCAGGCATTCCAAAGGCTAATTAATAACTCATCACTTAACTTGCTTAATTGCTTAGTAAGTTGACCAACTTGTTGATTGGCGTGAAACCTTGAATAAGCCACTTCGCGCTCAGCTCGAAGAGTGGCGATATCCGTAATTCGCTGAGTGCTAAGGTCAATGCAGTCCATAGCCTAGGTGTTAACTGGAGTGGGCCTAAAGGAAAGGTCTTTAACACAATCTGGGGGTGGATTACTCCCTTCTGACCATGTAAGCACTTCCACGCCAGTTGGCGTAACTAGAAGGGTATGCTCCCATTGCGCAGAAAGACTACGATCTTTTGTTTTGACCGTCCATTGATCTGACATTGTTCGAATTTCACGGCGACCTGCATTAATCATGGGTTCGATGGTGAAAGTCATGCCGGCTTCTAATTTTTCACCTGTACCAGCTCGCCCATAGTGAAGAATTTGTGGGTCTTGATGAAATACTTTGCCAATCCCGTGGCCGCAGTATTCCCTAACAACGGAGTAGCCCGCATTTTCAGCGTGTGTTTGAATAACATGGCCTATGTCGCCTAAGGTGGCGCCTGGTTTGACTTTGGCAATTCCAAGCCAAAGGCACTCAAAGGTAATTTGAGTGAGGCGCTTAGCCATAACGGAGACCTCGCCCACCATAAACATGCGACTGGTATCGCCGTAATAGCCATCGGGAGTAATGACGGTGATATCTAAATTCACAACATCACCCGTTTTGAGGATCTTTTCCCCTGGAATGCCATGGCAGATCACATCATTGACTGAGGTGCAAATTGATCCTGGAAATGGTGGGTAACCGGGTGGCTGGTAATTGAGTGGCGCAGGTATGGTCTTTTGAACATCGCGCATGTACTCATGGCAAATACGATCTAATTCCCCTGTGCTGACTCCTGCCTTGACATGGGGGGCGACATGGTCAATAACTTCACTGGCTAAGCGACCAGCTTCACGCATCCCTTGGATGTCTTTTTCTGCGGTAAATAAACTATTCATACCGCGATTATCGGTGACTTGGTAGTTTTTAGCTGATGACTATTTCCTAAATATTGAGCTATGCGCTCTATATTGGTGCTAAACGAAGTTTCTTGTTGGACATAAAAGCGCAGGAGTTGGGTGCTAGATGACTGATATTTAAGCTATAATTTCGGTCTCAGGTCAATTTTTGATTTGAAATCGCGGGTTGAGCCTTCCAGGGTGGCGTTTTTTAGCGCAGCTAGGGCCCAATCTTAGAACACAACCCTTAGGAGAAGTTATGTCAGTAACAATGCGTCAGATGCTAGAAGCCGGTTGCCATTTTGGACACCAAACACGTTTCTGGTCCCCAAAGATGGCCCCATATATTTTCGGCCATCGTAATAAAATCCACATTATCAACCTGGAAAAAACATTGCCAATGTTTCAGGACGCCCTGAAATTTTCCAAGCAAATTGCCGCTAATCGTGGAACTATTTTATTTGTAGGCACTAAGCGCCAGTCGCGCGAGATTATTGCCGAAGAAGCGACTCGTGCAGGAATGCCTTACATCGACAGCCGTTGGTTAGGCGGCACGCTCACCAACTTTAAAACAGTTAAAGGCTCTCTCAAACGTTTGAAAGATATGGCTGTTGCTAAAGAAGCTGGCGACTGGGAAAAACTCTCGAAGAAAGAGGCTTTAACTAACGATCGCGATCTAGACAAGTTGCAAAAAGCACTTGGCGGTATTCAAGATTTAAATGGTGTTCCTGATGCTATATTTGTAGTCGATGTTGGCTATCACAAAATTGCTATTACTGAAGCCAATAAACTTGGCATCCCTGTAATTGCTGTAGTAGATACCAATCACTCACCTGAGGGAATTGATTACATCATTCCTGGTAACGACGACTCCAGCAAAGCGGTCCTTCTATATGCGCGCGGTATTGCTGATGCAATCCTTGAAGGTAAATCAAGTTCAGTTCAAGAAATCTTGACCGCCGTTAAAGAAGGTGAAGAAGAGTTTGTTGAAGAAGGGAAGGCTGAATAATGGCCGTTATTACTGCTGCAATGGTTGGTGAGTTACGCGCCAAGACTGACGCCCCAATGATGGAGTGCAAAAAAGCACTAACCGAAGCTGATGGCGATATGGCGAGAGCCGAAGAAATTCTGCGCGTCAAGTTGGGTAGCAAAGCCGGTAAAGCCGCATCCCGTGTGACCGCTGAAGGTGTTATAGCTGCATTTATCAACGGAAGTACAGGCGCCTTGCTTGAGGTAAATTGCGAAACGGATTTCGTTTCAAAGAATGATGACTTTCTGGCTTTCACACAAGACTGCGTGAAGTTGGTTGCTGAGAAGAACCCAGCTGATGTAGCGGCTTTGCTAGCATTGCCACTAAATGGCTCTACTGTAGACGCTGTACGCGCTGAGATAATCGGTCGTATAGGTGAAAATGTAATGCCACGCCGTTTCCAACGTTTTGCAGGTAGCAGTAAATTGGTTTCTTATCTTCATGACACCCGTATTGGCGTGATGGTTGAGTATGAGGGTGATGACACTGCGGCTAAAGACGTTGCCATGCATATTGCCGCAATGAAGCCGGTTGCTTTATCTATGGATGATGTACCTGCTGCAGCTATTGCTATTGAGCGCAATGTTGCTGTTCAAAAAGCAGCAGAATCTGGCAAGCCACCAGAAATTGTTGCAAAAATGGTTGAAGGTTCTGTACAGAAATACCTCAAAGAGGTTTCTTTGCTGAACCAAACTTTCGTTAAAAACGACAAGCAATCCGTTGAGCAAATGCTTAAGGCTGCCAATACAGTGGTTAAGGGCTTCAAGATGTATGTTGTGGGCGAGGGTATTGAGAAGCGTCACGACGACTTTGCGGCTGAAGTAGCTGCTCAGGTTGCCGCAGCTCAAGCTACCACTTAATCAACCTGCTAGTAGCTGGAGGAGTATCTCGGCCATCCCGCAATCCTCAAAAGGGCATAGAAACCTCGGTTTTTATGCCCTTTTGTTTGATCTCCTCCCAACCCTTATAATTACGCAAAGAAATTAAAAATAACTCAAGCTAAATAAGCTAAGTAATTGAATTACTTAACAAATTACGGAAAATGAAACGATGCCAGCCTATAAACGTGTTCTTTTAAAACTTTCTGGTGAAGCTTTGATGGGGGAGGATGCTTTTGGTATCAATCCCATAACCATTGATTCAATGGTCAAAGAAATTGCTGAGGTGGTCAATAGCGGTGTTCAATTGGCAATTGTCATCGGCGGCGGTAATATTTTTCGCGGGGTTGCAGGTGGTGCTGCTGGTATGGATCGTGCAACAGCGGATTACATGGGAATGTTGGCTACGATCATGAACTCTTTGGCACTGCAAGATGCGCTGCGTCAAAAAGGGGTTGAGGCTCGTGTGCAATCTGCCTTGAGAGTGGATCAGGTAGTTGAGCCTTATATTCGCCCTCGTGCGATTCGTGCGCTGAGTGAAGGCAAAGTAGTGATCTTTGCAGCAGGTACTGGCAATCCATTTTTCACAACCGATACCGCAGCTGCTTTACGCGGAGCGGAAATGGGTGTTGAGATCATGCTAAAGGCCACCAAGGTAGATGGTATTTACAGCGCAGATCCACATAAAGATTCTAGCGCTACTTTATATAAAACTATTACGTTTGATGAGGCTTTAATTAAAAATTTACAGGTGATGGATGCAACTGCTTTTGCATTGTGCCGTGACCGAAAATTACCAGTCAAAGTATTTTCGATACTGAAGCCAGGCGCTTTAATGCGAGTGGTTCGAGGTGAATCTGAAGGTACCTTAGTACACGTTTAATAGGAGGCCTAATGTCTGCAGTAGAAATAAAAAATAATACCGATCAAAAGATGCAAAAGTCTCTTGATGCGTTAAAAACAAACTTGGCGAAGATTCGCTCGGGTCGTGCTAACCCAGGAATTCTGGAGCACATTCAAGTGGATTACTATGGCAACCCAACACCCTTAAGTCAGGTGGCTAGTTTGGGTTTGGCTGATGCTAGAACTATTAACGTGCAGCCTTTTGAAAAAAATATGGTTGGCGCTATCGAAAAGGCGATTCGTGATTCAGACTTGGGTTTAAATCCAGCCTCACAGGGTACGATTATCCGCGTTCCAATGCCTGCATTAACCGAAGAACGTCGCCGTGACTTAACTAAAGTCGTAAAAAGCGAGGGTGAAGAAACCAAGATTGCTGTTCGCAACTTACGTCGCGATGCCAACGAGCATTTAAAGCGCCTAACTAAAGATAAAGAAATCTCCGAAGATGAAGAGCGTCGCGCTACTGATGAAATCCAGAAGATGACAGATCGTGCGGTAGTTGATGTTGACAGGATTGTTACCGAAAAAGAGAAAGAGATTATGACGGTTTAGTCGTCTAATTCTTTTTCTTTATCCAGTACTTATGACTCAACACATTAGTTCGACCTTGGTTGTTCCGGAGGTAAGTGCTGTTCCTCGTCATGTAGCTATTATTATGGATGGCAATGGACGTTGGGCTAGTAAGCGATTCATGCCTAGGGTAGCTGGCCACTCTGAAGGTTTGAGTGCTGTCAAAAAGATTGTGCAAGAATGTCGTCGACTTGGTGTTGAGTATTTAACTGTCTTTGCATTTAGTTCTGAGAACTGGCGTCGCCCACCAGAAGAAGTAGGGTTTTTAATGAAACTCTTTTTAAAATCTCTCAAGAACGAAGTTTCACGATTAGCTGAAAACGATATTTCTCTTCGGTTAATCGGCGATCTGAGCCGCTTTGATTCTACTATCCAAGAGATGGTGGATTTCTCCGAGAAAAAAACAGCCGCCTGTAAAAGTCTCACATTTACTATTGCGGCTAACTATGGTGGTCGCTGGGATATTTTGCAAGCAATGCGTAAATGCTTGGTGGCTTACCCAGATTTAAAGCCTGAACAAGTTACTGAGGAATTGATTCAGCCTCATTTATCAATGGCTTATGCTCCAGAGCCAGATTTATTTATTCGCACTGGTGGAGAGCAGAGGGTTAGCAATTTTTTGTTGTGGCAATTGGCATATACAGAGCTGTACTTTACGGATATATTGTGGCCCGACTTTGATGAGGCGCAACTACACAAGGCTTTCGAATGGTTTAGCCAGCGAGAACGCCGCTTTGGCCGAACGAGCGCCCAACTCGCCACCCAGGTAATGAGTGATGCTGTCTAATTATTTCAACTTAAGTACCTCATGCTAAAAACCCGAATTATTACCGCCACCATTCTATTGACGGTTCTTTTGCCAATCATGTTTTTATTGCCCGCTTATTACTTGGGCGCTTTCTTTTTAATTGCTTTAATTGCTGCTGCTTGGGAGTGGAGCAGATTGATTGCTCCTGATGCCAAGTTGGCCGCATGGCTCTATGCCTTATTTTGTCTTTTAATTATTTTATTTTTATTGGGGATTGAAACTCCGACATGGCCATTTGCTTTGCTGGTTTTAGCGGTTGTTTTTTGGTTCTTTGTTGCCCCATTTATTTTGGCCAAAGGAATAAATCTATCTTTAGTAAAGCTTAGGCCTTTCTACAGTATTTTGGGCTTAATTCTATTGCCCGCCACTTGGTTTTCCCTAGTATTTTTACGGGACTTGGGCTTAATCTTTTTGCTTACCAGCATGGGTCTTGTCTGGATAGCAGACATCGGCGCTTATTTTGTTGGCAAGGCTTTTGGAAGGCATAAATTAGCCGCACAGATTAGTCCAGGGAAATCAATTGAGGGTGCTATAGGCGGTTTAGTACTTTGCTATTTATATGCTCTTTTATGTACTTTGTATTTGCCATTTGAGAATTCCATCTTTGGGGCATGGGCCATTCGTTTTGGATGGATCCCCATGTTCTTGATGGTGACTGTCTTGACCGTATTTAGTATCTTTGGTGATTTATTTGAGTCTCAGTTCAAGCGTTTAGCTGGTGTCAAAGATAGTAGTTTTTTATTACCAGGGCATGGTGGTGTACTGGATCGGGTTGATGCATTGCTACCGGTAATGCCGATTGCCGCTTTGTTGGCTGGATTTATTTAATGTCCACAAAGAGAATTGCTATTTTGGGAAGCACGGGCTCTATCGGGGTTAATACTTTAGATGTCATTCGTTTGCACCCAGAGCGCTTTAAGGTAGTGGCCTTAACTGGAGCAACACAGATTGATCGGCTGGCAGATCAATGCGCCGAGTTTAATCCTTTGATTGCTGTAGTTTCAGATGAAATGGGGGCTTTGCGGTTACGTAAGTTGCTAGTCGAAAAGAATCTAGCCACTCAAGTACTTTCCGGCCCACAAGCTTTGGTAACTGCCATAACGGATTCTGATTGCGATATCGTGATGGCTGCTATTGTGGGTGCAGCAGGCTTAGTTCCTGCCTTGGCAGCTGCGCAAGCTGGTAAACGGGTTTTGCTAGCCAATAAGGAGGCGCTGGTAATGTCTGGCGACTTATTTATGCAGGCAATTCGATCTGGAGGGGGTGAATTACTCCCCATTGATAGTGAGCATAATGCGATCTTTCAGTGCCTACCAGAACACTTTTTTAAGACTCCTAAGACTCATTATGGGGTGGAGGAACTTTGGCTTACCGCTTCTGGCGGACCCTTTAGGGATATGCCCATAGTAGATTTAGTAAAGATCACGCCTGAGCAAGCTTGCGCGCACCCTAACTGGGTGATGGGCAGAAAAATTTCGGTTGATTCGGCGACGATGATGAATAAAGGTCTTGAGGTAATCGAAGCCTTTTGGTTATTTGGTTTGCCACTTGAAAAAATTAAAGTTTTCATTCATCCGCAAAGTGTTGTGCATTCCATGGTGCGTTATCTTGACGGTTCAGTTTTAGCGCAAATGGGGCAGCCTGATATGCGCACACCAATTGCCTATGGGCTGGCATGGCCCGATAGGATTACTGCAGGAGTACCCGCTTTAAGCTTGAGTCAGATGGCTCATTTGAGCTTTTCGGAGCCAGATTTAAATCAGTTTCCATGTCTTGCGCTAGCCTTTTCAGCCGCCAAAGCTGGGGGGACCGCTCCAGCTATTTTAAACGCAGCCAATGAGGTTGCTGTTGCCGCCTTTCTTGATGACGGCCTGCCATATCTGCAGATACCCATAATTGTGGAGAAGACTCTTAGCAGCATTCAATCTTTTACTGCAAGCTCACTTGAAGTCATTCTCGAAGCGGATACTAAAGCTAGGGAAGTAGCTAGAAATTGCATTCGTCAGAATTTACTCTAGATGGTTAATATTTAGTGCAAGTGCTCATTACCATTGCCGCATTTTTACTAACTTTGGGGGTATTGGTTTGCTTTCATGAGTGTGGGCACTTTTTTGCGGCACGGTTTTGTAGGGTAAAAGTGCTTCGCTTTGCTTTAGGCTTTGGAAAGCCTCTTTTTACCCATTATGCTAAAAATGGAACTGAGTGGGTGATTGCCTCGATTCCATTGGGTGGTTATGTCAAATTATTGGATGGTCGAGATAAGCAGCAGGTAATTTCTTCTACCGAAAAAAAACAGGCATTCGATGAGAAGTCTCTCTGGCAAAGATCTTTTATTGTGGCAGCTGGGCCACTAGCTAACTTTCTTCTATCAATCCTCTTATTTGCAGTAATTTATATGAGTGGGGTGCCTCAGTTACCTGCCCGCCTTCAGACGCCTCCGGAAAATTCCCTAGCTTCCCGTTTCGGGGTGGTGGCCGGTGATCAGGTGGTGGGTTGGAAAAATATTCCCGATAACCTTACTGGCTTACCGTTTTATGGCGAATTCGATGCCGTTCCGAGTTGGAATGCGTTGCGTTGGCAGTTGCTTGATGCGCTTACGGGAGATCAGGGCTTTGCTCTTGAATTTCGGGGTATAAAAGGGGACCATTTTGTGAAAGTGTTCCCAAAGAATGATTTGCCGCTAACCCGCCCTGAATTAGACCCTTTTCAAGCGTTGGGTATTCTTCCTCAGATGACCCCTCCAAATAACTGGACAGAACTTAAGTTGGGCCCTATGGATGCCTTGGGTTTTGCAACCAAAAGGGTGTACCTTATTACCAAAGTATCGGTTCGACTAATGGGTGGATTATTTACTGGCAGCACCTCAATTAAACAGCTTGGGGGCCCCTTAAGCATTGCGGATATGGCTGGGAAGTCTGCGCAGATTGGTTGGCAACCCTTTCTAGCCTTTTTAGCGCTCATGAGTATCAGCATTGGCTTGCTAAACTTGGTGCCCTTGCCAATGCTAGATGGGGGTCAGCTACTGTATGATGCATGGGAGTTGGTTGTTGGTAGGCGAATTTCGATTTCGATCCAAGAAATACTCCAAAAAGTGGGTTTTTTCTTGCTCATATCACTTTCCTTGCTGGCCTTGTTTAACGATTTACAACGCTACCTTTCGCCTTGAATTCTCTAAACATCTCTTTTAGTGTCGTAACCCGATTCCTCGCACAAGTTGCCTTAGTTGTGGCAACTTGTCTATGTGTAAACGCCCAGGCTGCTGATTCTTTTGTAATTAAAGATATCCGCATTGAGGGATTACAGCGCGTTGAGCCTGGCACAGTCTTTAGTTATTTACCAGTTCAAGTGGGCGATACTTTTACTCAAGAGAAAGGGGCCGAGGCAATTAAAGCCTTGTACGGTACCGGCTTCTTTAGGGATGTGCAAATTCAAGCTCAGGGAGACGTCCTGATTGTGATTGTTGAAGAGCGCCCTACGATTTCTCGGATTGAATTTACAGGCATGAAGGAATTTGACCAAGAGATTGTCCGTAAATCACTAAAAGCGGTGGGTGTAGCAGAAGCGCGTTTTTATGACAAAGCGCTGATTGATAAAGCTGAGCAAGAATTAAAGCGACAGTACGTTGGCAAGGGAATGTATGCCGCAGAGGTAGTGGCTACCGTGACTCCTGTTGAGCGCAACCAAGTAGCAATCTATTTCAATATCGATGAAGGTCCTGTAGCCAAGATTCAAGAAATCAATTTTATTGGTAACAATGTTTTTAGCGAAAGCACTCTCAAAAGTGAAATGCAGCTAAAGACTGGGGGTTGGTTATCTTGGTATAGCAAGGATAATCTCTATTCAAAGCAGAAGTTAACGGCCGATTTAGAGAATATTCGATCTTATTATCTGAATCGTGGTTATCTTGAATTTGTCATTGAATCCACCCAAGTGTCAATTACCCCAGATAAAAAAGGCATTTATCTTACTATTAGCATCCGTGAAGGCAATAAATTCATCGTAAAAGATGTCCGCCTTGCCGGAGAGTTGCTTGGTAAAGAGGCTGAATTACTTCAGCTGGTGACCCTCAAGCCTGGTGATACATTCTCTTCCTCGAAGTTAACCGAGAGCACCAAGGCGATTGCGGGAATCTTAGGCTCTTATGGCTATGCTTTTGCCACGATTAATCCCCAGCCTGATATCCGTCGTGAGCTTAGCGAGGTAGACCTTACTCTGGTAGTTGATCCAGGGCGCCGCGTCTATGTTCGTAAAGTAGATGTGACTGGTAATGCAAAAACTCGCGATATGGTTATCCGTCGTGAAATGCGCCAATTTGAAAGCGCCTGGTTTGACAGCGATAAGATTGATTTGTCCAAGAAGCGCTTAGGGCGCTTGGGATACTTTACCGAAACCGATATTACTACCCAAGATGTGCCTGGGTCTCCCGATCAGGTGGATGTAAATGTCAAGGTTACTGAAAAGCCAACGGGCTCGGTAACTTTAGGCGCCGGATTCTCCTCGACTGAGAAGTTAATTCTGTCTGCTGGTATTAATCAAGACAATGCCTTCGGTACTGGCACTGCAATTGGTTTGAATGCTTCAGTCGGCAAGATCAATCAGAATTTAACGCTATCGCAATATGACCCCTATTTTACGGAAGAGGGGATTAGTCGTTATACCGATTTGTACTATCGCTCATCCAAACCACTGTATTACGTAGGGGATCCAGATTATCAAATTAAGTCTGTAGGATCCAATATCAAGTTTGGTGTTCCGTATACCGAAGTAGACCGAGTTTTCTTTGGAACTGGCGTTGAGGTTTTCCAAATCAACACTACAGTTAATACGCCACAACCCTATCTAAGTTATGCCCAAAGTTATGGCGCTGCTTATCCAGGTTACCCCGCTACATTAAATACTTACAACGTCCCATTAACAGTTGGCTGGTCTAGAGATGGTCGCGACAGTGCGCTGATTCCATCGGATGGATCTTTGCAGCAGCTATCAGGAGAGGTTGGAACCCCTGCTGGCAATATGACCTTTTATCGAATATTTGGCCAGTATCAGAAATATCACTCTTTCTCAAAGGGAAATATCTTGTCCTTTAATGGTGAGGTTGGTTACGGACAGGCCTATGGATCGAATCCATTCCCAATTACTAAAAACTACTATGTCGGTGGTATTGGCTCAGTACGGGGATACTCTCCAGGATCTTTAGGGCCTACTTATTACAACACCCTAACTGGTGCCAATCAGCCAGTTGGTGGTCAATCCAAGATTGTCACCAATGTTGAATATACCGTTCCAGTTCCGGGCTCTGGGACCGATAAGACCTTGCGAATGTTTACTTTCGTTGATGGCGGTAACGTTTATGGTCAAAACATCAATCTAGTATTGCGATATTCTTATGGCTTAGGCATATCATGGATATCACCGCTGGGTCCGCTAAAATTCAGCTACGGTATTCCGATCCATGCTTTACCAACAGATAATATTCAGCGTTTGCAGTTCCAAGTCGGTACAGCGTTTTAATTGTTTAAGGAAAGTGTTATGAAGCTTCGTCAATCTTCCAAATGGATTTCATTGGGCTTAATTGCCTTCTCGGCTGTAATTGCAATGCCACAGGCAATTGCACAAGATGCCGGTTCGCGCATTGGGGCTGTTAACGTAGAAAAAGTATTTAATGAATCCAATTTGGCAAAACAAAGTCAGACTAGATTACAAAATGAATTTGCTAAGCGCCAAAATGAGTTACGTGATTCAGCACAAAAAATTAAGACTTCTGCTGAAAAGCTAGATCGCGATGCTGCGGTGATGAATGAGGCAGAACGTGTCCGTCGTCAACGTGAATTAGCTGATCAAGATCGTGAGCTCCAACGCAAGCAGCGCGAATATACCGAAGACTTGAATCAAAGAAACTTTGAAGAGCGCGGTAAGGTTGCTGAAAAGGCGAATATCGCGCTCAAGCAAGTTGCTGAGCAGAGAAAGTTGGACGTGATTGTCCAGGATCCAGCTTATGCAAATCCCAAGGTTGATGTCACTGATGATGTCATCAAGGCATTAAATAGTCTGAAATAAGCCGTATGCCCACCGCCATCGAGCTGGCCGAACAGTTTCAAGCAAGCTTGGTGGGGGAGGCCTCCATTGCATTTAGGGGCCTCGCTCCTTTGGAGCAAGCGCAAGCAGATCAAATATCCTTTCTTTCAAATCCGCTCTACCGCCAACAAGCAAATAACAGTGCTGCTGGTGCGTTAATTGTTAGCAAAACAGACTTAGATTTTCTTCAGGCAAGTCCCGGCATACATTCTGCTAAGAGGGTCTATTTCTTGGCTCAAAATCCATATGCGATGTTTGCCAGAATGGCGCAGCATTTTGCAAGAATATCAGCCCCCATTTATGCTCCAGGCGTTCATCCTAGCGCAGTGATAGACCCTACGGCTATCATTCCCTCATCATGTCATATTGGTCCATTTGTGCAAATCGGGCCCGATGTCAAATTGGGTGAGCGAGTATGTATTTTGGCGGGTAGCTCTATTTCTAGGGCCTGTGCAATTGGTGCTGATACAGTGATTTATCCTCATGTTTCCATTTACTACGGCAGCATGATTGGTGAGCGATGCACTATTCATAGTGGGGTAGTTATTGGGGCCGATGGCTTTGGATTTGCCCCTGACTTTTCTGCTACTGGGGGGGAGTGGGTGAAAATTCCACAAACTGGTAGCGTTACCATAGGTAATGATGTTGAAATTGGCGCATCTACCACTATTGACCGTGGGGCAATGAATAATACGGTCATTGGCTCAGGTACAAAAATTGACAATCAAGTGCAAATTGCACACAACGTTGTTATTGGCAATTGTTGTGTCGTGGCTGGGTGCGCGGCGATTTCAGGCAGCACTAAGATTGGTAATTTCTGCATTATTGGCGGCGCAGCGAATTTTGCGGGTCATTTGACCATTGCTGATAGGACAACCATTTCTGGTAACACCTCCATAATTCGCTCTATTACCGAGCCAGGACAGCATTACACCGGCGTTTATCCCTCCATGCTTCATAGTGTTTGGGAGAAAAATGCCGCAATTCTTCGCGGGCTAGATAAAATACGTCAACGCTTACGTTTATTGGAAAAAGATAGTAATACCAAGTCGTAATCGAGGGATTTATAAACCCATTCCCAAGCAATTTTTATTATTTACATTTTTCTACGCAGGTAATCATATGAGTAAAGCAGCTGCAATCGATATCAACCAGATTATGAAGTTGCTGCCACACCGGTACCCATTCCTCTTGGTGGATCGTGTATTAGAGTTTTCGCCCAAAGGAAGTATTACTGCGATTAAAAACGTCACAATTAATGAGCCATTTTTTCAAGGTCATTTTCCAGACTACCCAGTAATGCCTGGGGTGTTGATTATCGAAGCATTGGCGCAGACTGCTGCATTGCTTACCTTTTCCGAGGAAAAGCAAGAGGATGCCGTTTACTATTTTGCGGGCATTGATGGTGCGCGCTTTAAAAAACCGGTGGTACCAGGGGATCAATTAGTGATGGTGGCTACATATCAACGCGAAAAAGCAGGAATTTATAAATTCCACGTCAAGGCAACTGTAGACGGAGAACTTGCTGCTGAGGCTGATATCACCTGTGCTGTGCGCACGAAAGGGGTGTAATGACTCGGATTCATGCATCTGCTGTAGTCGACAGCAAGGCAGAAATAGCCAGCGATGTTGAAATTGGCCCTTATTCCATCATTGGACCCAATGTAAAGATTGGCGCTGCTACGAAGATAGGGTCACACACTGTGATCGAGGGTTATACCAGTATCGGTAAAGAAAATAGTTTTGCCCATTTTGCTGCAATTGGGGGTGTCCCGCAGGATATGAAATATCGTGGAGAGCCTACTCAACTGATTATTGGCGATCGAAATACGATTCGTGAATTCACAACCATTCATACCGGAACTGCGCAGGATGAAGGCATTACTCGTATTGGTAATGACAACTGGATTATGGCTTATGTGCATATTGCACATGATTGTCAGATCGGTAATCATACAATCTTCTCAAGCAATGCCCAGATCGCTGGCCATGTTCAGGTACATGACTGGGCAATTATGGGTGGCATGTCAGGCGTTCATCAATTTGTGCGTATTGGTCAACATGCAATGCTGGGCGGTGCATCTGCTTTAGTTCAAGATATTCCACCATTTGTGATCGCTGCAGGTGATAAGGCCTCACCTCATGGGGTGAATGTGGAAGGGCTTAAGCGTAGAGGCTTCTCAAGCGAAACCATCACTGCACTTCGCCAAGCTTATAAGGTGCTTTATAAGGACGGCCTGAGCTTTGAAGAGGCTAAAGTGGAGATTCAGAAGATGGTGGTAGCACATGCTGCTGATTTAGCTACTGCAGAAAAGCTAGCAGAGTTTCATGACTTTATTGCCGCATCGACACGCGGCATTATTCGTTAAGGCTAGGTTGGCTTTGCCTAAATTAGCCTGTGTAGCCGGCGAACCTTCGGGTGATCTACTTGCTGCGCCAGTGTTAAGTGCACTCCATGGTTTGCCAGGTATGTCTGAAATAAATGTATATGGCATTGGCGGTCCCCTTATGCAAGCCGAGGGTTTACGTTCTGACTGGCCAATGGAAACTTTGAGTGTTCGTGGTTATGTTGAGGCAATCAAGCAGCTACCAGCAATTTTGAAATTACGCCGTGATTTGATTGCTAGGTTTCTTGGTGAAGATCGACCGGATGTATATTTAGGTATTGATGCCCCCGACTTTAACTTAGGTGTGGAGTTAGCTTTGCGAAAAGCAGGAGTTCCTACTTTGCATTTTGTGTCCCCCTCTATTTGGGCATGGCGAGCAGGGCGTATCCATAAGATCAAGCAGGCTGTTGACAGAATGCTTTGCATCTTTCCATTTGAAACAGAAATATATGAACGCGCTGGAATTGCGGCTACTTATGTTGGCCATCCCCTTGCCAGTGATATCCCTCTTGAACCCAATTCTTTGCAAGCGAAAGCTAGAATTACTCGGCTATTAAATCAATCGAGTGATGCTCTTAATGGCATAGTTATTGCAGTTCTACCTGGCAGCAGAGGCTCAGAAATTGAACTGATTGCCCCTATCTTTTTTCAAACAATGACTGTGCTTGCTGAACGCCTCCAAGGTCAAAAGCTCCACTTTGTTATTCCAGTAGCTACTCCGCGTTTACGAGTGCCTCTTGAGATCCTGAAAAAAAAGACGCAAGAACAATGCTCGGGGATTAGTATTTATTTAATCGATGGCGAGGCAGATGCTGCGCTTGAGGCTGCCGATGTAGTGCTGATTGCCAGCGGTACGGCAACATTGCAAGCTGCGCTGTGGAAAAAACCAATGGTGATTTCTTATAAGGTACCTTGGCTTACTGCGCAAATTATGAAAAGGCAGGGCTACCTTCCATACGTTGGTTTACCCAATATTTTGTGCAAAGAGTTTGTTGTCCCAGAATTGCTGCAAGATGATGCTACTCCAGCTAGGTTGGCTGATGCTTTACTTGAATGGCTCAATCATCCCGCCAAGGTCAGTCAACTCAAGGCCCGTTTTGCACAGATGCATGAAACCTTGCGCCAACCAACGGGATTACTAGTAGCGCAGGTGATTGCACAAACAATTGCTGCCAGTACTCAGAAAAGATTCGCTTAATGAGTGTTATCTGGATTTGTGGAGTAGATGAAGCTGGTCGCGGCCCTTTGGCTGGATCGGTTGTCGCCGGTGCTGTAGTGCTCGATCCCAATAATCCGATTGAAGGATTGAGGGACTCAAAAGTATTGTCAGCGAGCCGCCGAGAATTTTTATTTGAGCAGATACAAATAAAATCAAAAGCTTGGGGTCTTGGTGAGGCAAGTCCAGGAGAGATTGATCAAATCAATATCCTACAGGCCACAATGCTTGCTATGCGCCGTGCGATCGAAGATCTCGCTGTACGCTTAGGAGGATGGCCCGATAAAGCTTTGATCGACGGTAATCGTTGTCCTGAGTTGCCAATCGATGCGGAGGCTATTATCAAGGGAGACTCTAAAGAGCCCGCGATCTCAGCGGCTTCAATTCTAGCGAAGGTTACGCGGGATCGCCAAATGATGGTCTTGCATGGACGTTTTCCGCAATATGGTTTTGCGCAACATATGGGTTATCCAACTGCAAAGCACTTTGCTGCCCTAAAAGAGTTTGGTGCTTGCGATGAGCATCGTCGCACTTTTTCACCGGTACGAAATGTTTTAGTAGCTGCAAATAGACTAGCCAAAAAATGAATTCAGAACCCAAAATAGAATTCATCAGCTCAAAAGAGAATGCGCTGTTTAAAGCAGTTCGTCTTTTGCAAGCAACGGGCACCAAGGGTCAAAAAGCCAGAATTGCCAATGGGCAGGTTTTATTGGAAGGGATTCATTTGGTGCAAACCTGGGTCGGCGATCCTTCACTAAAAGTACTGATTACTTCTGAGCTGGGTTTACATCATCCAGAAATCGCCCAAGCTGTTCATGCCCATTTGGAGGTTTGCCCCAACACTTGTATCTACCAGCTCGATAAAGGTCTGTGGGCTTTACTGAGTGAGCTGGTCAATGCACCCCAAATTGCAGGGTTGTTAGATTTGCCTCAATCATGTCTTGTTAAGCCTCAATCGATTTCCACCTTATCAGGTGATGTCCTGATTTTGGATCGTATCCAAGATGCGGGGAATGTAGGCTCCATTTTGCGTACTGCAGCAGCCGCAGGGTTTAAGCAGGTTCTTGCGATATCGGGCTGTGCACATTTATGGTCTAGCAAGGTGTTGCGTGCTGGGATGGGTGCGCATCGGCTATTGGATCTTTATGAGGGTTGGTCAAGCCAGCAGGTGTTAAGTGCAGTAACGGCCCCCTTGTTAGCTGCTGCTGCAGAAGGCTCAATGGATTTATTTAATATGCGCAAAGAACTTATTCTCCCTGTAGCCTGGGTTATGGGAAGCGAGGGTCAAGGTGTATCTGAGGATTTGATGGCGCAAGCCAAAGGGGTTTCGATTCCAATAGACCCCCGCGTGGAGTCACTTAATGTCTCTACAGCCGCAGCTATTTGCTTATTTGAAACCATGCGTGTTAGACGCTCTTAAGTCTACGCAATTAACCCAATATTGTTTTATCGGATTTTATAGACTGAAGAACGGTGGTTGCTATTTCTTCAATTGATTTGCTGGTAGTGACAACCCAGGGAATTGACTCTTTCTTCATCATTGCCATGGCCTCGTTTATCTCATAACGACAATTTTCTAGCTTGGCATAATTACTGCCAGGGCGGCGTTCATTCCGTATTTCTGACAATCGTTCAGCATCAATCATTAAGCCAAATATTTTATGGCGATAAGGAACTAGATCCTTTGGCAATTGGCCGCGTTCAAAATCCTCTGGAATCAACGGATAGTTGGCTGCCTTCATTCCGTATTGCATTGCTAAGTAAAGACTGGTTGGCGTTTTTCCTACACGCGAGATGCCTACCAAGATTACGTCAGCTTCAGCTAGATTGCGGTTGGATTGGCCATCATCGTGGGCTAAAGAGTAATTAATGGCTTCAATTCGGTTTTTATAGGCATCGGTATCGGCATTGTGGTGAAGACGGTTCATGGCATGGGTGGATTTGATGCCTAACGCCTGCTCTAGTGGCGCCACAAATGTCTGAAACATATCCAAAATAACGCCATTCGCTTTGCCAACGATCGCATTAAGCTTCGGGTTTACTAAAGTGGTAAAAACAATCGGTGGAACCCCATATTTAGAGGCCGCCTGATTGATGCTAGTCACTGCATCATGGGCTTTATCAGGGCTATCAACAAAAGGTACTCGAATGTGCCTAAAAATGGCCTCAAATTGAGCCAAAATCGATTGACTAAAGTTCTCGGCAGTAATGCCGGTACCGTCTGAAACAATAAAAACAATACGAGTTTGGGTGGACATGGGTTGGCCTAAAGGTCGTGGTCAGCACTACAATATGAAGTTATTGAAGTATGCCGTATTTTGATCGGCCGCTTGACCAGTTTTCTTATCCTTTGAGAGTATTTTATGTCCAACCAACAGCAACAAAATAGCAATGTAGTAAATGCATATGTTTTGCCTTTTGAACAACTTCGTATGACGGATGTTGAATCCGTCGGCGGTAAAAATGCTTCATTAGGTGAAATGATTTCTCAGCTGTCTTCCACCGGGGTTCGCGTGCCAACTGGTTTTGCAACCACCTCTTTAGCGTTTCGTGACTTTTTAGAGCACAATAATTTGACTGAGCGAATTCAAAAGCGCCTGGAAAATCTGAATATTGATGATGTCCGTGCATTAGCTGAGGCTGGAAAAGAAATTCGCAGCTGGATTGAAACGGCTCCCTTTCAACCGCGTTTAGATCAAGAAATTACTGCGGCATTCAAGACTTTAGATGATTCTGGAAAAGGCTCTTTTGCTGTTCGCTCTTCCGCAACTGCCGAAGACTTACCAGATGCTTCATTTGCTGGTCAACAAGAGACTTTCTTGAATGTTGAAGGCATTAATGATGTCTTGAAAAAGATCCGTGAAGTGTTTGCCTCTTTGTATAACGACCGTGCTATTTCTTACCGCGTTCATAAAGGTTTTGCCCATGCAGAAGTTGCTTTATCTGCAGGTATCCAGCGTATGGTTCGTTCGGATTTAGGCGCAGCAGGTGTGATGTTTACTTTGGATACGGAATCGGGTTTTGAAGATGTTGTTTTTATTACCTCTAGTTACGGTCTGGGTGAGACGGTAGTGCAGGGTGCAGTCAACCCTGATGAATTCTATGTTTTTAAAACTACGTTAGCAATGGATAAGAAGGCGATTATTCGTCGCTCTTTAGGGTCTAAGTTGATTCAGATGCAGTTTGCTCCAGCGGGTTCTGCTGAGAAAGTTATTACTGTTGACGTTGCGCCAGAAAAGCGCAATCGCTTTTCTTTGGAAGATGCAGATATTACCGAATTGGCAAAGTATGCTGTCATCATTGAAAAACACTACGGTCGTCCAATGGACATCGAATGGGGTAAAGATGGCCAAGATGGCCGTATTTATATACTCCAAGCGCGTCCTGAAACGGTCAAGAGTCAAGCTGCGGGTCAAGTGGAGATGCGCTACAAGTTAAAGGGTAGCTCCAAAGTATTAGCCAAGGGTCGTGCAATTGGTCAAAAGATCGGCGCAGGTCCAGTGCGAGTTATTCGCGACCCAAGTGAAATGGATCGAGTTCAGCCTGGTGATGTATTGGTTGCGGATATGACTGACCCTAACTGGGAGCCTGTTATGAAGCGCGCTGCCGCAATTATTACTAACCGTGGCGGTCGAACATGCCATGCGGCGATTATTGCGCGTGAGTTAGGTGTTCCTGCGGTAGTGGGTTGTGGTGACGCAACCGATCACCTGCAAGACGGGATGATGGTTACCGTATCTTGCGCTGAGGGTGATGAGGGGCATATTTATGATGGCTTGATTGAAACTGAAGTCACTGAAATTTCCCGCGGTGTATTGCCAGAAATTCCAGTAAAGATCACCATGAATATTGGTAATCCCCAGTTAGCATTTGATTTCTGCCAGATACCTAATGCGGGCGTAGGCTTAGCTCGGCTTGAGTTCATCATTAATAACTACATTGGTGTGCACCCACGCGCGGTCTTGGAGTACCCTAATATTGATCCAGATCTCAAACGTGCCGTCGAGAGCGTTGCGCGTGGCTACGCAAGCCCGCGCCAGTTTTATGAGGACAAATTGGTTGAAGGTGTGGCTACGATCGCAGCAGCGTTCTATCCAAAGCCTGTGATCGTGCGTCTGTCGGACTTTAAGTCAAACGAATACAAAAAACTCATTGGTGGCTCCCGCTACGAACCTGATGAAGAAAATCCAATGCTGGGTTTCCGCGGTGCTTCACGTTATGTATCAGCAGATTTTGGTGAGGCCTTTGCTCTTGAGTGCGCGGCCATGAAGCGCGTGCGTGAGGATATGGGTCTCGATAACGTTGAGATTATGGTCCCCTTTGTGCGCACCATTAAGCAGGCTGAGCGCGTGATCAATATGATGGCAAATTTTGGGCTAAAGCGTGGACAAAATGGTTTACGCCTGATCATGATGTGCGAGATTCCGTCCAATGCCATTTTGGCTGATCAGTTTTTAGAGCACTTTGATGGTTTCTCAATTGGCTCTAATGATATGACCCAGCTTACATTAGGTCTAGATCGTGATTCCGGAATGGAGTTGTTAGCGATTGACTTTGATGAACGTGATCCAGCAGTCCTATTTATGATTGAGCGCTCTATTGAAGCTTGCCGCAAACAAAATAAATACGTGGGCATTTGTGGTCAGGGTCCCTCAGATCATCCAGACTTTGCCCGTTGGTTGGTGGCACAAGGAATTACCTCTATCTCTCTCAATCCCGATAGCGTTGTTGCTACTTGGGAAATGCTGGGCAAGAAAGAGGTTTAAGAAACGTAGCAAATAAAAAGTCCTAGGTGATAAACCTAGGACTTGAGCAATACATTAGGTGATATGTTTAGACTTTAGTCTTCACTATCACCTTTTTTTACCATATTTTTTCCTGAAGTTCCTGTTTTGGTAAGTGGTTTGAGTATCTTCTTTCCTGCCAATTTCTTTGGTCTTAAATTGACCGGTAGCGCAGCCATTTTTTTAGCTGGAGAGGAAATGGCATGCGACTTGATCGTTCCAGACCAACTAGGCTCGGCAATGGAATTGAATGCCTTGCGTAGTCTTTCGCCCCAATGTTGATGAATCATCTGAAAGTAGGGGTTGGACTCATCAATGGTGACTAGCTTGCTAGCTTGTAAGGAATTCTTTTCATAAACCAGTAAATCTAACGGCAGGCCAACCGAGATATTGCTATTCAAAGTGGAGTCCATTGAAATTAATGCGCATTTGGTGGCAAGATTAAGAGGAGTGTCAAAGCTAAGCACCCTATCTAAAATCGGTTTACCGTACTTAGACTCTCCAATTTGGAAATAGCAAGTCTCTGGGGTGGCTTCAATAAAGTTTCCGGCGGAATAAATGCTAAAGAGGCGTGGACGCTCTCCTTTAACCTGACCACCAAATATCAAATTGCAATTGAAATCGATTCCAGCCTTTTCTAATGATTCATGATCGCGCTCATAAACCTGCTTAATGGCATCGCCCACCACAACAGCAGCATCATGAGCGTTTTCTACATTCCAAAGATTATTGCCATTGAATAACTGGCCTTGCAGTAGGATTTCTTTAACCGCTTGAGTAATTGCGAGGTTACCCGCACTCATCAGAGTAAAAAAACGATCCTTACTCTTCTGAAATAAGGTCATTTTTCGAAAGGTGCCGATTTGATCAACGCCTGCATTGGTGCGGGTGTCGGATAAAAAAACTAAACCATCTTTAAGGCAAAGCCCCACACAATACGTCATTCCAAAACCTCTTTAATTTATTTTTTGGAATTATCGCTTAATTGGGCGCCACTCAACTTAATTGTTGAATAGAAATACTAGCGCTAAGCTCTTCTTTGCCGCCACCTGAGCGCACTCCTTTTACTGGTGCCGCGGAATAGTAATCCCTACCGATTGCCAGGCGAATATGACGCGCATCAATCAGGCACGCATGCGTAATATCAACGCTTATCCAAATGCCTTTTTCAATATCGGCACAAAAATCAATCCATGCATGACTGGCAAGATTGGGGGATTCTTCAGCAAAGAAGTAGCCGCTCACGTAACGTGCTGGGATTCCAGAGGCTCTGCATAAGGACAGCATAATATGAGCATGATCTTGGCATACGCCTGATTTCATGGCAAAAGATTGAGTTGCCGTAGTTGCAAAATTAGTCTGGCCTGGCGAATAGATAATTGCGTTTTGTATTGAGGAGGCTAATTTAAGCACTTCATCCACGGTATTTTTTTTAGGCAGCGAAGAGGTGAAAAATTCAATCATCTCCTTTGAGGGCTCAGTTAAATTTGTTTGCTGAAGTAGGTAATATGGTGAGACGGCTTTAGGATCATCAATAAACTCATAGGCATCTTGCGTATGAACCTCGCCTTCTGCTTCAATCATCATTGAGGTGTATGGGTTTTCTTGGACAAAAACGCTGCAATGATTTCCAAAAATATCAATAGAGTTAGTTGCTTTAATTGGGGTGCTAATTTTCCATTTATCTACTTGCTGTCCAGCAAGCTTGGGGGGTGTTAAACGCAATTCTTGGATGGAATAGCGGACGGGTGTTTCGTATCGGTATTCAGTGCGATGGCGTATCTTTAGGTGCATGGAGATCTTTAGGCTACAGCCAGTGGAATAAGATAGGCATTACTGAATTCATCGGCAATGTGATTGATGCGCTCTAAGAATTCCTCAATAAACTCTTCCAAACCTTGCGAAAAGACCTCATCAATATCTGAGTAGTCTAAGCTAGCTTTAAGTTTGCCAAGCAGACGCTCAATCTCTTTTGACTGCTGGTTTTTCATCTCGGAAATGAGTGGAATGAGTTCGTTGACGCAGCAAACCAGGGAGCGTGGCATTTGCTTATTAAAAATTAATAATTGCGCTACCTGCTTGGGGGTCACCTGGTCTGAATAGATCTGGCGATAAATTTCAAAAGCGGATACTGAGCGTAGTAGCGCAGCCCAGTGATAAAAGTCAAAGAAGTCACCATCGGTACCATCGACCGCATCTTTCTTTGCTTCCTCATTAGAATGCAATGCTTTGGGTGCCCCTTGACCCTCATATTTTGTCTGCAGAATGCGCGCAGTATTATCGGCACGCTCTAAAAGGGTCCCTACATTCATGAAGTAAAAAGCTTCATTCTTGAGCATGGTACCGTACATTACGCCTCTAAATAAATGGCATCGATGTTTTACCCATTCGAGCAAACGGCTCGGATCTGCCTGATGACGCGCCTCTAAAATTCTTTGAAGTTCTAGCCAAGTAGTATTTTGAGTTTCCCAAGCCTCTGATGTAATCTTGCCGCGAATAACGCGAGCATCTTCACGGGCAGCGAATAAGCACGACACAATGCTGGAGGGGTTGCTTGTTTCGTAAATCATGAAATCTAATACATTTTCACGATTAACAACCTCATACTGCGCCATAAATGCATCTTCCAATTTGGAAATCGTCAGTAACTTTTTCCAACTCTGCTCTAAAAACTCGGCAGGCTGTGGAAGTAAGGAGGTTTGATGATTTACATCAAGCATGCGGGCAGTATTTTCTGCTCGCTCCGTATAACGGGCCATCCAATAAAGGCAATCAGCGGTGCGACTCAGCATATGTGTACTCTTCCCTTATTCTTCCAGTACCCAAGTATCTTTAGTTCCACCGCCTTGGGAGGAGTTGACAACTAAAGAGCCTTCTTTGAGGGCGACCCGTGTCAATCCACCAGGCACCATTTTGATGGTTTTTCCAGAAAGGACGAAGGGTCTTAGATCGATATGACGTGGCGCTATACCAGAGTCTACAAATGTAGGGCAGGTAGATAGCGCTAAAGTAGGCTGAGCGATGTATTTCCCTGGATTGGCAATAAGGTGAGACCTAAATTCTTCAATCTCAGATTTACTTGAGGCGGGCCCAACTAGCATGCCATAACCACCGGCTCCGTGAGTTAGTTTCACAACTAATTTGTCCAGATTGGCCAGCGTATAAGCGAGATCATCGGGTTTGCGACACTGGAAAGTAGGGACATTATTGAGAATTGGTTTTTCACCAAGATAAAATTCAATCATCTCTGGTACATAGGGGTAGATTGATTTATCGTCAGCAATTCCAGTACCAATGGCATTGGCCAGCGTGACATTGCCGGCGCGGTGAGCAGAGAGTAGGCCGGCAACTCCTAGTGTTGAATCAGAGCGAAATGCTAATGGATCTAAAAAGTCATCATCTACGCGACGATAAATCACATCAACGCGTTCAGGCCCCTGTGTTGTTCGCATAAAAACTTGTTCATTTTTAACAAACAAATCCTTTCCCTCTACCAATTCAACACCCATCTGTTGTGCTAAATAGCTATGCTCAAAATATGCAGAGTTATACATGCCGGGTGTAAGGACTACGACATTTGGTTTTTTAACGTCATCCGGCTTTACTGACTTGAGGCATTCCAGCAGAAAGTCAGGGTAGTGCTCAACAGGAGCAATGCGATACTTTTGAAAGAGATCGGGGAAAAGTCGCATCATCATCTTCCGATCTTCGACCATGTACGACACGCCAGAAGGCACGCGTAAGTTATCCTCTAAGACGTAAAATTCGCCTTCACCTGCGCGAACAATATCAATACCAGCAATCTGGGCATAGATGTCACGAGGGACGCTGACATTGCGCATCTCAGGGCGATATTGCGCGTTGTTATAAATTTGCTCAGCGGGAACAATGCCAGCCTTGATGATTTCTTCATCATGGTAAACATCGTAAATGAAGCGATTAAGCGCTTTTACTCGTTGGCGTAAGCCTGCTTCTAACTGCTCCCATTCTTTGGCTGCAAAAATTCGGGGCACTTGATCAAAGGGGATGGTTCTTTCTGAGCCAAGATCATCTCCATAAACAGCGAAAGTAATGCCGACTCGTCGGAATATGAGATCTGCCTCAGCCCGTTTGAGACCCATAAGGGTATCGCTCTGTTGTTTGAGCCAACTGTGGAAGACTTCATAGTGGGGACGCGCTTTTCCGCTGGCGTCGAGCATTTCGTCAAAAGGCAATTTCATGGTTACAAACTAAAGCCTTTGTAAAAATTGCAATAAACAATATGGAGCAGCTCGGTGCTTTATGCACCATATTGAGGCATTAACCCCAATCCAATACTTACGGATTTAAGCGTTTAAATCGCCCCTAGCAATGCGCCCTTTTTGTACTTCCCACTCTCGCTCTTTAGTCGCCGCACGTTTGTCATGCTGCTTTTTGCCCCTAGCAAGACCAATTTCGCACTTCACATTCCCTTTTGAGAAATGTAAATTGAGGGGCACTAGGGTGTAGCCCTTTTGCTCGACTTTGCCAATCAGTTTACGAATTTCGATGGCGTTGAGCAAGAGCTTACGGGTACGGGTACTCTCTGGAACAATATGGGTTGAGGCTGAAAGGAGGGGTGTGATGTGACAACCAATTAGGAATAGCTCCGCCTTGCGAATGACGACATACGCTTCTTTAACGTGCACGCGACCTGCTCGGATGGCTTTGACTTCCCAGCCCTCCAAAACAAGCCCTGCTTCAAACCGCTCTTCAACAAAATAATCAAAGAAGGCTTTTTTATTTTCGACGATACTCATAATTATTTAGTTTCTCAAGATCGATTATGGCAGACGTCTATAAGACCGTTTTAATTGGCCAGTCAGCCGACTGTATGTATGGCTTGGTAACTGACGTTGCTAGATACCCTGAGTTCCTCCCATGGTGTGGAGGTGTTGAAATCTTTGAGCAGACCGAAACCATCCTTGATGCCAAAATTAACATCCATTTCAAGGGTATTAATCAATACTTTCATACCCGCAATATTAATCATCGCCCCGAAACCATCGATATGGTCTTTGTAGACGGCCCTTTTAAGCATTTTTCGGGGCAATGGAATTTCATTCCGCTACAGGAAAATGCCTGCAAGGTTGAATTTAAGCTCCACTGGGAGTTTAAGAGCGTCATTTTGGACAAAATCATTGGTCCGGTTTTTGGCCATATTGCCGGTACCTTTGTCGATTGCTTCGTAAAGCGAGCCGAAGACCTCTATGGTCACTAAGGTATTGGATATCTGGATTTGCGATGCGCGGCTGGGCAGACCTGAACTAAGATCCTATCCACTTGCATTGGCAGCGGATGAACATGCTACCGTTGGCTTGGCCTTGATGGAGGCCGGTATAGCCCAAGGACCAGATGACCCAGTTCTGGCCAGAAAGGGGTGCTTTGGTGTCTTTGGTAAACGGAAGGACTGGGATAGCCCTATTTACTCGGGGGACCGTTTGGAGCTGTATTCGCCCTTACTAATAGATCCTAAGACCGTTCGTCGAAAGAAGGCCAACCAGAACCAGGATGCTAAATTCCAAGCGGCCGCAGCCAAAAGGAAGGCTAGGAGGCTATAATCGATTTTTGCGACTAGGGGTTTTCATGCGACTCATTCAAAAAGCACTCACTTTTGACGATGTGCTCCTCGTACCGGATTATTCTTCGGTACTCCCTCGAGATGCCAGCTTGGCAAGTAAATTAACTCGAGATATTTCACTCAATACGCCGTTGGTGTCTGCTGCTATGGATACCGTCACTGAAGGCCGCTTGGCTATTGCCATGGCTAGTGAGGGCGGTATCGGCATCATTCATAAAAACTTGAAACCTGCGGAACAAGCTCGTGAAGTGGCTAAGGTCAAGCGGTATGAGTCTGGAGTCCTGCGTGACCCCATTACTATCGGACCAGATGTCACATTGCGCCAAGTGATTCAGCTGTCACGTGAGCATGGCTTCTCAGGCTTCCCAGTTCTTATAGGCAAAGAGGTGGTTGGAATTATTACTAACCGTGACTTGCGCTTTGAAGAGGATTTGGATGCTCCAGTAAAAACAAAAATGACCCCACGCGACCGTTTGATTACGGTGAAAGAGGGTTGTTCTTTGGAGGAGGCTAAACGCCTCATGAGCCAACATCGCCTAGAGCGCGTGCTGGTTGTGAACGACAAATTTGAATTGCGCGGCTTAATTACCGTCAAGGATATTCTTAAGGCAACCGAACACCCAAATGCTTGTAAAGACGGTGAAGGTAAATTACGAGTAGGCGCTGCGGTTGGCGTAGGCCCAGATAATGATGAGCGTATTGAGCTCTTGGTTCGTGCTGGCGTTGATGTAATCGTTGTGGATACGGCTCATGGTCATAGCCAAGGCGTATTGGATCGCGTTAAATGGGTAAAGAAAAACTATCCTCAAGTACAGGTAATTGGTGGAAATATTGCTACCGGTGATGCGGCTAGGGCATTGGTAGATCATGGTGCCGATGGCGTGAAGGTGGGCATTGGCCCGGGTTCTATTTGCACCACTCGCATTGTTGCTGGTGTAGGTGTTCCACAAATTACAGCCATTGTGAATGTCGCTTTCGCCCTTAAGGGAACGGGCGTGCCTTTAATTGCTGATGGTGGTGTGCGTTACTCAGGCGATGTTGCCAAGGCCTTAGCGGCCGGCGCTGACTCAGTAATGATGGGCGGCATATTCGCGGGCACAGAAGAGGCGCCAGGTGAAGTGTTCTTATATCAAGGTCGGTCCTATAAGAGCTATCGCGGTATGGGGTCTTTAGGTGCGATGGCCGATGGCTCTGCCGATCGTTATTTCCAGAGTGATATTGCTGACAATGCAGAAAAACTGGTTCCTGAAGGTATTGAGGGGCAGGTGCCCTACAAAGGTAGCGTATTAACGATCTTGCATCAATTGACTGGCGGTATTCGTTCTTCCATGGGTTATCTAGGCTGCAGAACAATTGATGAGCTACATGAGAAAGCCAATTTTGTGGAAATCACTTCTGCTGGTGTGCGCGAGTCGCATGTCCATGATGTGAAGATCACCAAGGAAGCCCCGAATTATCATATTGATTAAGACTTAAATGAAGGCCGCCTCTTTCGTGCACGACAAAATACTTATTCTTGACTTTGGTTCCCAGGTTACGCAGTTAATTGCTAGACGGGTTAGAGATGCCCGTGTTTTTTCTGAAATTCATCCATACGACTGTGATCCAGAATTCATTCGTCATTTTGTGCAAGAGGGCGGTTGCAAGGGGATTATTTTGTCAGGGGGGCCTAGTTCAGTTACTGAAACGGAAAGTCCTCGCGCTCCACAAATCGTTTTTGAACTTGGAGTCCCTGTTCTAGGAATCTGTTACGGTATGCAAACCATGGCTAGCCAATTAGGCGGCACCGTTGCTTCAGCGGAGTCTCTAGGTAAGGCTCGTGAATTTGGATACTCTGAAGTACGGGCTCACAGCCATACTAACTTGCTAAAAGGGATCCAGGACTTTTCTACCAGCGAAGGTCATGGCATTCTTAAAGTGTGGATGAGTCACGGTGATTCAGTCACTACTTTACCGCCAGCATTTAAATTAATGGCTTCTACTGAGTCTTGCCCCATCGCTGGCATGGCCGATGAAGCGCGCCGATTTTATGCATTTCAGTTTCACCCTGAAGTGACCCATACAATTCAAGGCTCCGCTATTCTTGAACGTTTTGTTCATCAGATTTGCGCTTGTAAGTCAGACTGGGTAATGGGCGATTACATCAGTGAAGCCGTTGAGAATATTCGCAATCAGGTTGGTAATGATGAAGTCATTCTTGGTTTATCTGGCGGGGTTGATTCCAGTGTTGCCGCAGCTTTAATTCATCGGGCTATTGGTGATCAACTTACCTGTGTCTTTGTTGATCACGGACTCCTTCGTCTAAACGAGGGAGATATGGTGATGGAAATGTTTGCCCGTAATTTAGGTGTAAAAGTGATTCGTGTTGATGCCGCTTCCACATTTATGTCTCAGTTGTCAGGTATTTCTGATCCCGAGGCTAAGCGAAAAATTATTGGCAAAGAATTTGTCGAAATATTCCAAAGTGAATCTAGCAAGATTGAGAATGCAAAATGGCTCGCACAAGGCACCATTTATCCTGACGTGATCGAGTCAGCAGGTAAGGGCAAGAAGGGGGCGCACACCATCAAGAGTCACCATAATGTCGGCGGCCTTCCGGAAGATATGCATCTCAAATTACTTGAGCCATTACGTGAATTATTTAAAGACGAAGTGCGTGAGCTGGGAGTTGCATTAGGTTTACCTCGTGAGATGGTCTATCGCCATCCATTTCCTGGGCCTGGCTTGGGGGTGCGTATTTTAGGTGAAGTGAAGGCAGAGTTTGCCAGTCTATTGCAACGTGCCGACGCCATCTTTATTGAAGAATTGCGTAATACGATTGACGAAGTGAGCCAAAAATCTTGGTATGACTTAACGAGCCAAGCTTTTGTTGTTTTCTTACCAGTCAAATCTGTTGGCGTGATGGGTGACGGAAGAACTTATGAATATGTAGTGGCTCTCAGAGCGGTCCAGACACAAGATTTTATGACGGCTCATTGGGCTCATCTACCTCACGAATTACTTGGCAAGGTATCCAACCGAATTATCAATGAAGTACGCGGTATCAATCGGGTTGTATACGACATCAGTGGAAAACCGCCAGCAACCATCGAGTGGGAATAGGCGAGGCGAGAGTCTTGTTTATTTAGTGGGGTAGAAATGAAGGTTTTAAGTCTCATTCCACCAATGACACAGCTAAATACGCCGTACCCTTCAACGGCCTATCTGACCGGTTTTTTAAGATCTCGTAGCGTCAATGCCGTCCAAGAGGATTTAGCCCTTGGTTTGGTCCTCAGCTTTCTTACGCCCCAGGGGTTAACTGAAATCAGGGAGGAGGCATTAGTACTGCCAGAAGAAAATCGCACTGTTTGCGTAAACTTTTTCCTTGATTACTTTGATGATTATCTCAATACTATCGGGCCAACGATTGCCTTCTTGCAAGGGCGCGACAATACCTTAAGCCACCGAATTAATAGTCGTTCATTCTTGCCTGAAGGTCCGCGTTTTGACTCTCTTGAGGCCTATGATGATGAGGGCGGAGATTCCTTGGCGTGGGCTTTTGGTGCATTGGGATCTCAGGATAGGGCGCGCCATCTAGCGACCTTGTATCTCAATGACTTATCGGATGTATTGCGAGATGCTGTCGATGATCGTTTTGAATTTGTGCGCTATGGGGAGTCATTAGCAGCAAGTCAGCCTACCTTTACCCCCTTGGCGGAGGCATTGGTCAAAACTCCTACTTTGATGGATATACACCTCCAGCAATTAACTTCTGCCACCATTGAAAAACATCAACCGCAGCTTGTCCTTCTATCGGTTCCATTTCCCGGTGCGATGTATGCCGCTTTACGTATTGCCCAAACCATTAAAGTGCAACATTCAAATATTCGTATTTGTCTTGGGGGTGGTTATGTCAACACGGAATTACGCGAGCTAACAGAACCAAAAATATTTGATTTTGTGGACTTTATTACCCTTGATTCTGGCGAGCGACCGCTACTTGCCCTCATGGAACACCTGCAAGGTAAGCGCTCTCTTGAGAGATTGGTTCGAACCTTCATTCGAAATGATTCTGGTCTAGTTAAGCTGATGAATTGGCCGGAGCCGGATATACCATTTGAAGATGTGGGCACTGCAACTTGGGATGGTTTGCCACTTGATTCCTACCTATCCTTATTGGATATGCTGAATCCAATGCATCGCTTATGGAGTGATGGTCGCTGGAATAAATTAACCGTAGCCCATGGTTGTTACTGGAAAAAGTGTAGCTTTTGCGATGTAAGTCTTGATTACATCTCCCGTTATGAAACAGCCTCAGCTACTTTACTGGTTGATCGAATCGTGAAAATTGTTGCTGAAACTGGGCAAACCGGTTTTCATTTTGTTGATGAAGCTGCCCCACCAAAAATATTGAAGGCTTTAGCTCAGGAGTTGATTCGTCGGAAGGTGCTTATCTCTTGGTGGGGAAATATCCGCTTTGAAAAAACTTTTACCCCAGAACTTTGTGAGCTTCTCGCTCAGAGTGGGTGTATTGCTATGTCGGGTGGTTTAGAGGTTGCATCGGATCGTCTGTTAGAGCTAATGAAGAAGGGTGTATCGGTAGAGCAGGTAGCGCGAGTGACTAAAAGCTTTTCTGATTCCGGCATATTGGTGCACGCCTATTTAATGTATGGTTTTCCAACGCAAACGGTGCAGGAAACAGTTGATGCTTTGGAATACGTTCGTCAATTCTTTGAGAATGGATGCATCCAGAGCGGGTTCTTTCACCGGTTCACTTGTACAGTGCATTCTCCAGTAGGTATGAGCCCCCAGGAGTATGGAATTACTTTGGTACCTCAGGTGGCAGTCAGTTTTGCCAAGAATGATATTGCGTTTATTGACTCCAGCGGTGTTGACCATGACGCTCTTGGTCAAGGATTAAAGAAAGCCATTTATAACTTTATGCACGGCATTGGATTTGAGATGGATGTTAGAACGTGGTTTGACATCCCGGGGCTTCCAAAAACATCCTTATCGCGTCATCAAATTGAAAATATATTGCATTCCTAATCATTTCCTAGAAAATAGAACAACTGCATCTATTTCGGCCAATTAGTAATCAATAGGGATTCTTGTGAATATTACTCGGCGCATATTTATCACCTCAGCAGCCTTTGCTCCAGTCGCTTGTGGCGTGCCCCTCTCTTATGAGCACGGTCTTCCTGTTGCCCAACCAAAACCAATTCCTATGATTCGCCCGCCCGAAGTTGGCCAGGAGTGGACTTATGTCAAGAAAGATGTATTTAATGGAAAAATCATGGGCGTTATTAATGAACGTGTTTCGAGTGTTGGCTCTACGATTACGATCGATCGTACTACGGCTGATGGCGGCAGCTTACCTGGCGAAATTCAGACTATGTGGGGCATGACGATCACCGATACCCAGTGGCCACGATTACTCAATTTTGCTTCAGCATTACCTCTATGGCCACTAGAGCTCTCTAGTTCCTGGGCCAAACAATTTAATGCAAAATATAGTGTTGCTGGTTACGCTAGTTCTCAATTGAATTGGCAGGAGTATATGAGTGCACAGGGCTGGGAAAGAATTACTGTTCCTGCAGGTGAATTTATTACTTTGCGTTTTCAGACATTAATTAATTATGAGAGTGATGATCCCAATAAGGTGGATTGCATTCGCAAAGAAACAGTCTGGTTTGCTCCTCAGATAGGTCGCTGGGTTGCCCGAGAGTCCTCTGGTTCCTATCAATTACAGGGGCAAATGGGCGCGGCGATTCTAGAGGGGAGCTACGAATGGCAGCTTACCGCTTACAAATAATTTGTATGCGCAAAGCATTTTTGCTTTGGCTGTTGTTGATTGCCGCTTCATTGGTTGCATGTATCTCATCGCAATCCTATCCAATTGCTGTTGCCTTGCCTCAGCCAATAGTTCCACCTCAAGTCAGGAGTCCGCAGGTAGGGCAGGAATGGATTTATAACGTGCGTAATGTATTTAATCGGGAGTTGGTAGATGTTATTACAGAAAAAGTTGTCTCAATAGATCCGCGGGTGCGGATTGAACGAAGTGGATTGAAGCTAGGGCTTCTCCCTGATGAAATTCAAGAGCCGTGGGGCTACGTGCTCCAAGATCCTCATTGGAGTCCGCCACAGAAATTTCTTGTGGTGATACCTATTTGGCCTGAACAATTGACGATAGGTTGGTCGGATTTTTACAGAACCCGCTATGAGGTAGTTGGCTATCCAGATGCGAGTTATTACTGGGGTTTAAATATGAAAGCGATTGGATGGGAGCAGGTATCTGTACCAGCCGGGAAGTTTTCCACCCTGAAATATCAAAATGAAGCGCCGTATTTCCAAAGCAATGACCTCTTTAGGCTTGCCAATTATCGCCAGGAGGAGGTATGGTTTTCACCCGAAATCGGTCGCTGGACTATACGCAGGGGCTATGGGCGTTATTTATTGGGCGGTATGCGTTGGGGTGGAGCTCTTTGGGAAGACTATCTAGAGTGGGAACTTGTATCCTGGAAGTAAGTAAACCGCTTAAAATCACTATCTAGTTATGTATACCGTAAAAGAACTATTTCCAACCCTTCAGGGTGAGGGCGCTCACGCAGGTCGCGCCGCTGTTTTTTGCCGCTTTGCTGGATGCAATCTTTGGAGTGGGCGAGAAGAAGATCGTGCCACTGCTATCTGCCAATTCTGTGACACTGATTTTGTCGGTAGCGATGGATCTGGTGGTGGTAAATTTGAGACTGCCCAACAACTTGCCGATAAGATTGAAGATGCTTGGAGAAGTACCTCAGCAGGTCCACAACAGCGTTATGTTGTCTTTACTGGGGGAGAACCATTGTTGCAGCTCGATGCCTCCCTAATTGACGCGTTGCATGGCAAAGGCTTTTCTGTAGCAATAGAAACCAATGGCACTATTAAAGTCCCTAAAAATATTGATTGGGTTTGCGTGAGCCCTAAAGCTGGCTCTCAATTAATTGCGCTGCAGGCAGATGAGATTAAATTAGTTATTCCTCAGGCTGGACATGATTCACTGGAAAATCTGATGGCCCGCTTTGAGGGTATGGACTACCGCAATCGTTTTCTGCAGCCGATGGATGGCCCAAATCTAAAAGAAAATACTGATTTAGCAGTGCGCTTATGCCAAAAACGCCCACTATGGCGATTGAGTTTACAGGCCCATAAGCTTATTGGTATCCGGTGATTTTGTAAGCGCATTCAAGAGATAATGAAGATTAATAATGACCTATAAGCAAGCAGCCATTTCCATTACTCGCCGCCTTGAGTTTGATTCCGGCCATCGTATACCCAATCACGAGGGCCAATGTCGGCATCTGCATGGTCATCGCTATGCGATTGAGGTCACTCTGACTGGAGGGGTTGCGGATCACCCGGGTAAAGCGGATGACGGAATGGTTCTTGATTTTGGAGATATCAAACGATTAACCAATCAACACGTAGTGGAGCCTTGGGATCATGCTTTCTTGGTGGCGAAAGAAGATATTGGTTTAGTTGATTTCTTAAACTCCTTGCCAAATCACAAAACAGTAGTGATGGAGCATGTCCCTACCATTGAAAATTTAGCGAGCGCTGCATTCGCACTTTTGGAGCCGGTATTCGCCAAAGCATTCGATGGGCGTTTGCAATTAAGTTCTCTTCGGCTATATGAAACCCCTAATTGTTGGGCTGATATTTTTCATCCTTAAACAAAACATTCATGCAAATACAGCTTGATCATCACTTTATGCAAGAAGCCTTAGATCAGGCCAAGTTAGGTGCTTTGGCTGGTGAGGTACCGGTCGGGGCTGTTTTGGTGCGGGATGGCGTGGTGATTGCTAAAGCATTTAATCAGCCGATCGGTAATCACGATCCCAGTGCCCATGCGGAAATGTTGGTTCTAAGGAGTGCCGCACAAGCCATCTCCAACTATCGTTTACCGGGCACCACCTTATACGTAACGCTAGAGCCCTGTGTTATGTGTGCTGGCGCAATGCTGCATGCTCGAGTGGATAGGGTTGTTTATGGCGCTGCTGACCCTAAAACAGGCGCTGCTGGCAGCGTCCTTGATATATTCTCCTCAAAGCAGATCAATCATCAGACTCAAGTCGAGCATGGCATCATGGGCGAACAATGCGGGCAAATATTGCGTGAATTTTTCAAGGAACGACGTTGAGACATATTCACTTAATTGCACCTTCTGGGGCTTGCCTGGACCCACGTAGCTCAGTACTTGGTATCGAATCCCTGCGAGCACTGGGCATAGATGTGCGAAATATTGAATGCCTTGATCGTGTGTTTCAACGCTTTGCTGGGACTGATTTAGAGCGACTAACCGAACTCAATCAATTAAGCGGTGTGAGCGCTAAGAATGTAGTGATGGTGACGCGCGGTGGATATGGCCTACATCGTCTGCTTCACGAAATCGATTGGAGTACCATTTCTGCAAACATTAAAAATGGTTTGCAAATCTGCGGGCACAGCGACTTTACCGTATTTCAGCTAGCCTTATTAGCCAAGACAGGCGCAATCACTTTAGCTGGACCTATGTTTAATTATGATTTTGCTAGCCAGACTGAGCAAGGAGATGTCATCCCTCCCAATGCATTCATGTGGAAGCATTTTCAACGAGCGCTTGATGATCGTAGTTTGAATTGTCAGATTCTAGCTCCTCAATCATATTTAAGCCAGGCGACCGCAGGTAAAAGTTCGGGGCTACTATGGGGCGGTAATTTAACCATCTTGGCAGGACTGGTGGGTACTCCGTATTTACCAAGCTTCGAAAAAACTAAAGGCGGCATCTTATTTTTGGAGGATGTAAACGAGCACCCTTACCGAATAGAGCGCATGCTCATGCAATTACTCGATGCAGGTATTTTAAGTAACCAAAGTGCAATTCTTTTGGGTGGATTTTCAGCTTTTCGTTTACATGCAAATGATCGTGGGTACAGTTTGGATATAGCTATTGATGCGGTCCGAAAACGCATTCCAAGTAGTATCCCCGTTATAACTGAACTACCTTTTGGGCACCAGGCTGACAAACTCACTTTACCTGTTGGCGCGCTAGCGCATATTCAATTTGATCCTCATGGCTTTGCGATTCAATCTCAATGGTAGGTCGCCAGCAGTGAATAAGCGTAATCTACAAGGAGCATTTCTATTTTTGATAAGCCTTTTTCTTGCGAGTATTGCGATGGCAATTGAAATACCTAAATATTCTGTACTAGAAAGCTCGAATTCATTTGAGTTGCGTGCCTATGCACCTTTAATTTTGGCCGAGGTGCAGGTTGAGGGTCATCTAGATGATGCATCGAGCCAAGGATTTCGGTTGATAGCTGCTTATATCTTTGGAAAAAATCAAGCTAATGACAAAATTAGTATGACTGCGCCAGTAACAATTGAGTCAAAGAGCGCGGACAGTGGTCAGAAAATTGCCATGACAGCACCCGTCACTATCCAAGCAGGTAATTCTAAAGATGAGGTATCAACAAAAAAATTATGGACCGTGTCATTTGTAATGCCTTCCGAATACACGCTTGCCACTTTACCTAAGCCACTTGACCCAAAAGTGCTTATCAAAGAATTGCCTGCAGAAAAAAAAGCAGTGATTTCATTTTCTGGCTTTTACAGCGAAGATAAAGTGACTGAAAAAACTAAAGCACTACAAGATTGGATTAAAGAAAAAAACTGGCAGTCCATAGGTGAGCCTCAGTTTGCTCGTTACAATCCGCCCTGGACTTTGCCATTCTTACGTCGCAATGAAGTCCTGATCCAAGTTCGTGATTAAGCGCAATAGAAGGTCGACCTTTTCCATCTCATTAAACTTCAAAACTCTTCAATAAAAACTGGGCGCCACTGTTTTGCCCTAGGGCGCGTACCAAAACAGGCAGCGCCTTCTCAAGATATTTTTCTAATGTCCATGGTGGGTTGATGATAAACATACCGCTAGCTTGAAGGCGACGCTCCCCAGGTGTATTCTCCACACGTAGTTCAGCATTTAGCCATGAACGTGCGTGAGAGTTAGCGATCTTCTTCATGCGCTCAGGTAGGGCAGCAGACTCTCTTCTAGAGATAATGGGGTACCAAATCGCATAGCAGCCTGTTGCAAAGCGCTGTAATGCTTCCTCAACTGTTGACTCGAGATATCGATAGTCTTGCTTATCCTCATAAGAGGGGTCAATTAATACAAGACCCCTTCTACTTGGGGGCGGCAATAAACCTTTTAATCTTGTAAAACTGTCTTCTGCATAAATATCTATTTGTTTTACCTGCTTTAATTGACCCATATTGTGGCGCAGGATATCAATTTCTTTGGGGTGCAACTCAAATAGCTTCAGGCGATCTTGAGGTCTTAATAGGCGAGCCAGTATAAATGGAGATCCTGGATAAAAATTGAGTTCATTATCAGGATTTTCCATCTCAATGCATTCTAAGTAGCGTTGAATGCTCTCGTCAAATTGGTTGCTGGATTCTGCACGGTCCTGAGCGAACTTCTTAAGGCGATAAATTCCGCAATCTGCCTCGTTGCTTACAATGGCAAACCCATCTTTCAGGTTATAAATACCAGCCCCTGCATGAGTATCAATAATGGTTATTGCGCCTGGTTTTTCTTGGAGGTATTCAACTAAATGAATGAGAATAAGGTGCTTTAAAATATCCGCATGGCTGCCCGCATGAAAGGCGTGTCGATAGCTAAACATGTTTAATTATTCTGACTTAATGAATTGGTTTTTTGTAAATAAAGCCAACGTAATGGCAATAAGAAATGCAGATGCATATTGCAGGGGAAGGTTGAGTACGAGATCCATGGTTTGAGTCAGGAGAGAGTACATTGCAAATACTCCCCCAAGCGCAATAATCCGAGACCATATTTTTGTAGGGGTGAGCTGATTCTTAGGGATAAATTGAACAAGTAATGCGCCTAGCATGCCGCACCATAAACCACAGGCCATTCCACCTAACACATCTATCAGCCAATGGGCTCCGACACCAATTCTTGAAAGCCCGACCAAGGTGGCCATGAAAAACACTAAAAGCATTGGCCGACGTGATTCTTTAGCGCAGGAGAAATAAAGTGCGGTTGCGATGGCAAAAGCCGTCAAAGTGTGACCAGAAGGAAAAGCTTTCAATAAAAGCGGTTCACCAATGCGATAAAAACTACCTTCACTTAGGATGCTAGCTGGTCTTGGTGAGTCGAATGTAGATTTTAAAATAACGCTGGTAATTGCAGAAAAGACTCCAGCAATAATGCCCGCGGTCAATAGTCGTGGAGCGAAAAGCAACAGTGGAAAGCAGATGGCAAAAATACCCCAGCCATTTCCTAAAAATGTAAGCCATGCCCAAATCGTGTCAGGCACGTACTGTGTAAATGTATTAATGAATAAAAATGTGGCAGTTTGAAATCCGCCAGCATAAATAGCAGCCGTGAGCGCTAATGGAAGTAGCGGGATGCACCAAACCCAGTTTGGACCAATTGCATGAATTGCACCTTGGCGCTCACCCACGTAGCTGCTGCTCCATCTTCTCAAGCACTTCTGAGACAGTAATAGCTTGCATGCAAATATTATTTTGACATGGTGTTTTACGATGATTTGCCGCGCTGACACAAGGTGAGCACGCAAGATTGGCGGTAATGGAAATCGAATTTCCTACCGAACCATATAGAGCGGGGGTTTCCGGACCAAAGAGAACGACTGTTCGCAGTGGCGTAACGGCCGAAAAATGACCGGGTCCTGAATCATTTGTGACCATGACGTCTGATAGCGTGTAGAGCGACGGCAACTCTGCAAAGCTTACTTGACCAGCAAAGTTTAAGGCATGCTTCACATTGGCTACTGTTCGTACCTTTTCCACGTACTCAAATTCTGAAGGGGAGCCAGTGATCAAAATGAGATCTGCGGGAAAACGTTGGTGTAGTAATTTTATGAGTTCAGAAAAGCGTTGTTGTGCCCAACGCCTTTGTGGAAGTAAATCACTTGCGTTGGGATTGACTAAAATCAAGCGCTGTTTACCTTGAGTAAACTCAATATCAGAATCCTTGCTGAGTTTTTCAATTCGATCACGGACAGTATTTAAAGTGGTAGGGTTAATAATGGCTTGTTCTAGACGGACTTCAGAATCAGCAATATGTATTTTGCTAAAAGGAACTTCAATATTTTTGGCGAATGCCGCATGGATTAGGGAGAGGAAGTTTTTAGTAATATGAATATGCGGGTTGTAATGTACCTTGCGCGTCAACATGAAGCCACGCCACAAACCTTCACCATGAAATATGTGATATCCAACCCGTCGACGAGCTCCGCAAAGACCAGTTAGTAAGGCCGTAAATCGAGAAAACAATTCCAAATCAATGGCTGTATCAATACGATGCTTTCGCGCAATTATCAAAAATCGCAGAGTATCTTTTATTAAACCGCCTATGCTTGAAGAGTCAATGGTAAAAATATTCTCTGGTTTAACTGTATTTAACAGTGTCAGGCTAGCGCGATTACTTTTAAATATCAAAAAGAATAATTCAGCACCGCGTGCCTGTGCATTGCGCATGGCAGGATCAACAAGAATCGCACTACCCATTTCCGATAACTCAATAAAGAGTAATTTTTTCGGAGCCTCTGGACCACGGCTGGTAATATTTTTTAGGCCATCGAGCAGGGCTACGATTGGGCTCAATAAGGCGCACAGTGGAACACCGACCCAATGATCAATGGCACGCATAGTATTAACGCTGATACTCATAATTTGACTCGAAAAAGGTTACTTCCGTTTTAATAAAAAGTAGGCGCCTGGCAATACTGAGATAACCGTTATGGCGCCATAGCTAATAGATGCTAGTACTGTAATAGAGGGGTTAACTCCCCAAAGTGCAAGAACGGATGAAAGGGTAGCTTCACGCAAACCCCACCCCGAAATGCTAATAGGTAGCATTAGCAAGAGGCTGAGGGCTGGCAGACCAATCATGAGGGCTTCAATAGGGGCATCCACTCCGTATGCTTTTAAGCAGAATAAGAGGCTCAAGATGGTCAGAAAATGAATGCAGATCGCAAAGGTGGCTTGCACAATATTCATGGGCCAAGAGAAAGCAAGTCTAATCCCGGGAATAGCATTAGACATTTGAAATCGGCCTAACAAATTTTGTAAAAAGGTTTGAGTAGGCTTCCAGATCAAACCAAATGCCACAAGCAATCCAGCAAGCACCATCCCGCTAATCACAAGGTAACCTAAATTCTTACCCCAGGTGGCCAAAATCGCACCACCAAGAATGAGTCCTACGCCACCAAGTAGATTGTTACCGGCTAGACCGACGAAGCGATCAAGCAAGACCATGGCAAAACTTAACCGTAATTTGGGGGTAGCATGATCAAGATCAATTGAGCGGTGTAGTTCTTCATCAAGCTTTTTTTCTTCTGCAAACTTGCCACTGCTAGTGAGATGGGTTGCTGAAATAGCGCGATAACTATCCCCGCCAATCGTACTTGGCAAACCTTGATTTACAAGGCCACCTGCAAAATACAGGCCAATGTAGGAATGTATGCGGCGCGGAAATCCAACTGCCTCCATAAATTTACCCCAGCGATATCCGCCGCAAACAAAGGCTAGCATCATGCAGCCTAGGGCAGCTAAAAACCATAGCGGCCTCATTTTTATTTCAGACTCTAATAAAGCGTGCCAATCGATTCCGCTGGTTGCTTTCCAAAGTAAGGCAATCGACAGCAAAATACGAATAGTGGGCCAGGCCCCCTTGAGGATTGTTTTCCACCCATGGATGGCTTTTGGGGTGATTTGGGGTTGTGAACTCATAGGCGTAAGGATAATGCCTTGTGAGCCTAAGGTCTTGAATTTGGTGAATTAGTGCTCTAAGCCAGTGCCTTGCCAATTGCTGCAAAGACTAAATTGAAAGCGAGATAAAACCTGCCCAAAACGAAGTACTTCTAACTCATCCAAGGGCTCGCAGCGCTCAAATGCCTGATTGGTGCCTATGGGGGAATTAAAGGGCATCCCAGACCAGTTAATCAGCACAACACTTGCGCCTGCTGGTAATGGACCAAACCAGAGATCAAACTGATCCTGACGTTGATCTAATACAAAAACGGGTATTGGCTTGGCATACCAAGCAGTGCGACTTCCTAAAGTCCAGTTTTGAACAGCAATGCCCTTGGCATGGGTGGTTTTAGCAAGCTCAGCAGCCTTTTCTCCTGCCATTTTCCAGCCATAAAGATCAGCTATTGGATTGGCTTTAATGGTCGTAGAGTTGATTCCTCCAGCAACGACAAAACCAAAACCTACCAAACAAAGGAGTAGTTGGAGGGTAAATAAAATACGGATGAACCATCGGTGGTTTATGGACCAAGCCTTAGCAAGCCCTATCCCGGCAAAGGGGGCAAGGCAAAACCAGGCTGGATTTGTCCAGTGTGGCAGGCTACCCCCACCAGAGAGTGAGGTAAAAATACTAAATGGAATAAAAAAGAAGCTTAGCAAAGAGAGTAAGGAGGGCTTATTGGAGTGCCAGCAGTCTTTGAAGAAGGTATAGACCCCCATTAGGATCAGCGGCCCAAAACACACAACTTGAATGCCAATGAATGCGGCTACCCTGCGCCAGGCCCAAGTGTTTCCAGCGCCATGAGCAATTTGATATTTGAATGAAATCCAGTTATTTACCCAATTCCAATAAAGGACTGGGAAAATTAAAACAAAAGCAATAAAAAGTGCCAGCCAAAAACCCGCTTTACTAATCCAAGGTTTTTTTGTGGAGACTAGGAGGACCAAGAGTAGTGCAAATGCAGTAAATGCAGCTGTGTACTTACTTAGGCCAGCCAAGCCAAGTAGTACCCCTGTAATTATCCAATCAACTAATGTGAATTCATCTTTTTTAAGCCAGCGCAGAGCCATTAGCATGAGGCCAAGACTGAGCGGCGTCAGAATGGTGTCGGGCAATAACCCAATCGCGAGTATATTAGGAACGGGGGCCGCAATCACCGCTAAGATAGCCATGAATCCGCATGCGGGTGCTGATGGCAGGATGTTGGTTAAATACCCAGAGTTACGACCCTGCATTAAATGGTGAACTTTAATGGTCACTTGATAGACCAAATACATGGATAAAAGCCATAGAGCTTCAGGAATGATGCGAATGATTCCTTCGGTGGAGTTTAGGGTTACTAGCGGCCACTGAATCCATCCCACGAGCGGGGGGTGGTCAAAATAGCTCAAGGCTAAATGTTTGGCATAAAGTGCGTAATGCGCTTCATCTACCGAGAATTCAATTGAGAACCCTAAAGCAAAATGCAATGCTGCAGCAATGCAAATGCAAATTACGGCCCAGGTAGAAGGGGATTGATGGCGCATTTGAATCTTTATTAAATAGTCTCGAATGATTTTAGACTTAGTTACCCGTTTATTTGGGACAATTGCATGATGATCAGATCCTCCTTTACTCTTTTTAAGCTCTTTATCAAGAGTAGGCAAGCCATCTTGTATATCAGTTTTATTGCGTTTTTGTCTTTAGGGGGCTGCGCTGGGTTCTCTGGAGACTCTGTACAAGATGAGTCAGGCCAAACATTTAATGCAGATCAATTACCCACTCAGGAGGACCTCCCTAGATTTTCTACTGAGAAGCCGCATGAGGGGGTGCCAGAGGGGTGGCACTTTTACCGGATAGCACCTTATAAGAAAAATACGATCTATCGTCTCGAGAGCTACCAAGGTAAAACAGTTTTAAGTGCCAGCTCTAAGACTTCCGCCTCTGGCCTTGCCGTCAAACTGCGTCCCAGATTAGCGCAAAATCTTTGGCTAAAGTGGGAGTGGAAAGCCGTTGGAGCATTAACACAAGCTGATAATGCAGATAAGAAATATGATGATGCCCCCCTCAGAATTTTGGTCGCATTTGATGGCAATAAATCTAAACTTTCCCTTAAGGAAAAGTTAAATTTTGAAATGGCTAATTTAATTAGCGGGCAAGAAATGCCTTATGCCACTGTTATGTATATCTGGTCAGGGAAGACGCCAATAAATACCGTTTTGGATAATGCACATACTTCGCGCCTCAAAATGATTGTGGTGGATTCTGGTTGGGAGGGTGTTGGCGAATGGCGTAAACATGAGCGTGATCTTACGGCAGATTACAAGTTGGCTTATGGTGAGAGTCCTGGCAACATAGTTGGCATTGCGCTACTTACGGATACGGACAATACTAAATCCGAGACGCGTGCACTTTATGGTGATATTGAATTAATTCGCAAGAATCCAAAATAGATAAGCCTCGGAGCACTACCCATTTCTTTGTGGATAACTGGGTCGCCATCGTTTTAAAAGCAAAGCATTACTAAGCACAAAAAAACTGGAGAGTGCCATAGCGCTTCCTGCCAGCATAGGTGATAAATAGCCTAGTGCAGCCAAAGGAATGCCAGTTGCATTAAATGCAAAAGCCCAAAACAAGTTTTGCTGAATCTTGCTCCAGGTTTTTTGAGAGATATTGATTGCATCAACCACTAACCCAGGATCACCGTGCATTAAGGTAATGCCAGCAGCTTGCATCGCTACATCGGTACCAGTAGACATCGCCATACCAACATCTGCCATCGCTAAAGCGGGGGCATCGTTTACCCCATCGCCAATCATGGCAACCCATTGGCGGTGTTTGCCGCTGCCAATCTTTTGTAAGCTCTGAATGATTTGCGCTTTATTTCCCGGCATGACTTGCGCAAATACCTTATCAATGCCAATCGTATTGCCTACTCGAGTTGCGGCTGCCAAGTTATCGCCAGATAACATCACCGAGCGAATATGTAAAGCCTGAAGAGAAGAAATAGCTGCCTTAGCATTTGGTTTTATTTCGTCACCAAATATAATCATGGCAATAGGTGACGAGGTATTGTCACCAAAGGACTCCAGCTTCATTAGTATCGACACTGTTTGGCCAAGATCAAAGCCTGCCCGCGCCATTTTAAGAATATTTTTGTAGTCGGAATGCGCTTCTAGGGATGCGACGCTCTGTAAGCAAATATGCTTTCCAGCATAAGGGCCTGAAGTTGGAGTGCCTTCTATCCCGATGCCGGGAAGAGTTCTGCTACCGGAACTGGCAATAGGTTCGATGTTTTTTTTCTGTGCCGCATCCAATAAGGCTATAGCAAGAGGGTGCTCGCTGCCTAATTGAAGTCCTGCCGCAGTAGCGAGTATTTGATCGGCATTTATAGGTGCGTCGGAATATGGAAGCAATGTAAGTAATCTGGGCTTGCCAACGGTAAGTGTGCCCGTCTTATCAAAGGCGACAATATTGAGTCGATGTGCTAGCTCAAGTACTTGAGGATCTTTAATTAAGATGCCAAAGCGGGCTGCTACCCCTGTCCCAGACATGATGGCAGCAGGGGTAGCCAACCCTAAGGCGCAAGGGCATGCGATGACCAGCACGGATACTGCTCGCAAAATTGCAATGGATACAGAATCTAAAAAATACCAGTTGGTTATTGCTGTGATGAGTGCAATCGCAATGACGGTAGGTACAAAAAAACCACTGATTTTGTCTACTAGCTTCTGTATCGGTGCTTTTTGGGTTTGCGCGTCCTCTACTAGGGCGATGATCTTTGCTAGAACACTTTCGACTCCTATTGCTTGTGCCTCTACGACCAAAAGACCTTCACCATTTAGGGCTCCACCAATAACTGTTGAGCCAACTACTTTTTTTACGGGATTACTTTCCCCTGTTAGAAGTGATTCATCAACATGGCTTACGCCCAGTAGAATATTTCCGTCTACCGGTATGCGCTCGCCAGGCAAAACCAGCACTCGATCCCGCGGAAGAATTTGATCTAAAGGTAGCTCACGGTAATGATCTAGCGGGACATCATCAGCAATGGTCAGATTTGCATTAAGTACCTTTGCGCATTCAGGCCACAGCTTTTGGAGGGCGCGAATGGCTTCGCTGGTTTGCTGTTTTGCGCGAGCCTCTAACCATTTACCTAGCAAGACCATGCAGATGATGACAGCCGAGCCCTCAAAATAAAGTTCATGTGGTGCATGGTTGGTACTCAGCATTTGGTAGAGACTCAGTCCATATGCCGAGCTGGTACCGAGTGCAACCAATAAATCCATATTGCCAGCGCCAGCCATCAGTGATTTATAGCCTGCTTTATAAAAGCGCCAGCCCAAAATAAATTGGACGGGAGTTGCTAATGCTAATTGCAATTCTGGTGGCAGTGACCAATGAATTCCAAAGGGCATTAAGAGCATCGGAAATACTAGTGGGGCCGAAATAGTAAAACTCAGCAGGACGCGCCCCAAGCCATCAGAACCCCAAAATAACTTTGCCCCAGATGGATTGCCGCCACCATTGATGAGGCTTTCTTTAGCTTCATAACCTGCTTTATTAATCGAGGCAATGATTTCTTCAACGCTGATCGGTGAGCCCTGCTTAATCCGAATTCGAGCCTGTTCCGTTGCTAAATTTACAGTGGCCACTTCAATATCTGGAATTTTGGCTAAAGCTTTTTCAACGCGACCCACACAGGAAGCGCAGGTCATCCCTCCTATATCAAGCATGAAAAAATCAGAATTTACCGGTTTTTTGGTATTCATATATAAGATAATCTACAGCAATCCCCAAAAAATGGCTTATTTCCATTTCTCAAGATTATTAAAAGGTAATTTATGTTTAATCTCAAAGTTTCAGGAATGACTTGTGGTGGCTGTATTGATGCCTTAACACGAGCAGTTCAGGCGCAAGATCCTCGTGCGAGCGTTCGAGCTGACTTGGTAACTCAAATGGTTAGCCTTGAAACCAGCCTATCTCCCGAGTTGGCCGCTCAACTCATATCGGATGCAGGCTTTCCAGTTTCCAATTAAGATTTGCTTAAACCCTTCCTGACTGCAGTGGGATGATTTCGTTTTAAGCAAATTTTTGCATGTGCGGTTAATCTACCCGCTATTCAATGAATCCCCAAAAACTTAGCAGTTCTTAGATTCGGGGTCCCATTTTTGGGATTTTTATTTTTAGGAGAGTATGTTGGCTGTAACTGTAGAGTCTGTTCAGGCGGTATTAAAAGGTCTTATTGATCCAAATACTAAAATTGATTTTGTGAGCGCAAGAGCTATAAAAAACTTGCGCGTTGAAGATGGTGATGTCAGTCTCGATATTGTTCTGGGTTATCCCGCTAAAAGTCAATTTGATGCAATTCGTAAATCAGTTATTAATGCTTTGCGCCCATTATCTGAAGTAAAAAATGTTAGCGTCAATGTTAGCAGTCAAATTGTGGCCCACTCCGTGCAAAGAGGGGTGAAGTTACTGCCTGGCGTTAAAAATATTGTTGCAATAGCCAGCGGTAAGGGTGGCGTAGGAAAATCAACTACTGCTGTAAATCTCGCCCTAGCTTTGGCAGCGGAGGGTGCTCAGGTAGGTATTTTAGATGCGGATATTTACGGGCCAAGCCAGCCAATGATGTTAGGTATTACAGGTCGACCAGAATCCATTGAAGAGAATACGATTGAGCCCATGGAAGGCCATGGCTTGCAAGCCAGTTCGATCGGTTTTTTAATTGAAGAGGATAGCCCCATGGTTTGGCGTGGCCCAATGGTTACCTCTGCTCTGGAGCAGTTACTTCGCCAGACTCGCTGGCGTGATCTGGATTATCTAATTGTCGATATGCCTCCTGGAACTGGTGATATTCAGCTTACTCTATCCCAGAAGGTACCAGTGACTGGTGCAGTAATAGTCACTACCCCACAAGATATTGCCTTGCTAGATGCTCGTAAAGGCCTCAAAATGTTTGAGAAAGTCGGCGTGCCAATAGTAGGTATTATTGAGAACATGAGCACCTATGTCTGCCCAAACTGTGGGCATGAAGAGCATATTTTTGGCAGTGGCGGTGGTGAAAAGATGTGCAAAGAATATGGCGTTGAATTTTTGGGTTCCTTACCACTCAATTTGTCTATTCGTGAGCAAGCGGACGCTGGTCGCCCGACGGTAGTTGCTGATCCAGATGGCGCCATTAGCGCTATCTATAAAACTATTGCCAGGCAGGTTGCTATAAGAGTTGCAAGCCTCTCAAAAGACATGAGCAGTAAATTTCCCAACATTGTGGTTCAAAATACCTGAGGTCTTATGCGCTTTGCAGTATTGATGCGTAAGCAGAACGTCAATAACCCATGGATTACATTTCAATGGGCTCCTCAGGAAGTTTTTCCTGATTTTGGCCAATTCGCATCGCCAGTAAATCAAAGCAATCAAATTACTGGGCAATTTTTAGACTGTGATAGCGAGGGAGAGTCTTGGCTTTTTACGGGCTTTGAATTAAATCTTTTTCCAGATGAGGCTGAGGGCTACTATCTCAACATTTCTTCTGCTAGACCCTGTTGGTTTGTGATGTGGCGTCTTGAGGATGACATCAATCGCTATGTTGATTCACAATCCATTGATCGGGCTCAATCAGGGCTGCAGTTTGCAGTGCCGCATCGGATCTGCGTGAGTTACAACGAGGCTGCGCGCCTCCTTGATGGTGGAGAATCAGTAGATAGTGTGCTTCTTAGTGATGAGCATGCTACTTGGCTGCAAGAATATGTGAACGAGCATTACCATCCAGAGGCAAAAAAGCGGCATCGCCCAGAGTCCTTTAAAGGCGCTGAGCGCCCAGGAGATATTTAATGTCTGGTTTTCTTAATCGTTGGTCTCGACGTAAGTCAGGGGAGTCGCTTAGACCTAAACTAGCCGATGATCGCTCGATCGAAAACTCAGTAGAGACTGTAGAAAAGGCTTCAGATATAGAGCCTGTGCCTGTGCCAGCCTCTTTGGAAGATGTGGAGAGAATCGATCGTTTTGCGCCTGATTTCTCGGCCTTTATGCAGCCAGACGTTGATCCACTAGTACAACAGGCCGCCCTGAAAAAAATGTTCTCAGACCCCCATTTTAATGTGATGGATGGTTTGGATATTTATATTGATGATTATTCTAAGTCAGACCCAATACCCCTGGAAATGCTCAAGCGCATGGTTCAGTCTGACATGCTAAATATCTTTCGCAAAAATGATGGTAGTCCACCGGATGAAGATGAGCCACATACAGTTAGTTCGCCTGTACCTGAGGCAACAGAAAAAACCTTACCCTTGCTTGATCAGGCTGATTCAAGACCCAAAGATTTGGGAGCCGGGTTAAATATCGATACATTAGGCCCCGCTATGGCGGACAAGAAAACCAGCTAAGAAGAAGAATGAATGAGTCAAAAACTAATTTGTAATTGCAACGGCACCATGCCTTTGGATGCGAAAGCCTTTGGCTTGACTATGCATACTTCATTATGTAGGCAGGAGGTTGGCTCTTTCTTGAAAGCGCTTGATGGCGATGAGTCACTTGTAATTGCATGCACTCAGGAGGGCGCTTTATTTGGCGAGTTAGCCGCTCAATCCGAAAAGCCATTGGTGGCGCCATTACGTTTTGTAAATATTCGTGAAATAGCTGGTTGGACACAAGAAGCTAAATCGTCAGGACCGAAGATCGCCGCATTGCTAGCGTTAGCGGATATGCCAGAAGCCGAGCCTGTTCCAGCAGTTAGTTATGAGAGCCAAGGTAGATTGTTAATTATTGGCCCTGGGGATCAAGCTCTGCCTTGGGCTGAAAAATTAAGCGATTCTCTAGATGTCTCAGTGCTCTGTACAGAATCTGTAACATTACCTATTGCACGGAACTATCCAATTTACACGGGTAATGTCACAAAGCTCGACGGTTATCTTGGTAACTTTTCAGTTGAGTGGGACTTGCAAAATCCAATTGATCCTGAAATGTGCACACGCTGTGGCGCGTGCGTGGAAGTTTGTCCAGAAAATGCGATAGACGATTCATTTCAGATTGACTTAAATAAATGCAAATCTCATCGCGCCTGTATTACTGCCTGCGCCAGCATCGGTGCCATTTCTTTCGATCGGATTGATCGTAAGCGTAGTTCGGAGTTTGACTTGGTGATGGATTTACGTGCAGATCCCAAAATGCCGATGAGTCAAACACCTCAGGGCTATTTTTCCCCTGGAAAAGACCTGCTAGATCAGGCTTTTGTGGCGAGTGAATTGCTCGACTTGATTGGTGAATTTGAAAAGCCTAAATACTTTTCTTATAACGAAAAGATTTGTGCCCATGGTCGAAATGGCAAAGTAGGGTGCAGTGCATGTATTGATGTTTGTTCTACTGCAGCCATTAACTCCTTGTTTAAAGGTGGTCAAGGCACGGTAGAGGTGAACCCTAATCTTTGCATGGGTTGTGGTGCTTGTTCAACAGTCTGCCCATCAGGTGCGATGCGCTATAACTACCCAAGCGTTTCACATCAGGGCAAAGAGCTCAAAACGCTAGCGAATGTATTCAGTGCTGAGTGGGCTAAATCAAAACAATTAACTGCCCCAAGCTTGTTATTGCATACACTCAAAACTGGTACTCAGTTGATTGATTCGTTGGGTCGCGCAGCGCATTTACGGCCGAAGCAATTTGAAGGTCTGCCCGCCTTTCTCCTGCCTTATGGGATTGAGCATATTGCCTCAACTGGTATTGATCTATGGTTAGGCGCCTTGAGCTACGGCTTCGGCGAAGTAGTATTGCTGTTAAGTGGAGATGAGGATCCCTCTTATCGTGCTGCGCTAGAAACCCAAAGTGCCTTAGCCAATGCCGTTCTTCTAGCTTATGGATTTGATGCCAGAATTCAGTTGATTTGCGCACACTCTACGGATGATCTTCAGACGATTTCTGTTGCAATGGGTCGTTTACGCGAGCGTGGCTCACTCGCGGCGATCTGTACGCCCGCTACTTTTGGGCTTAGTAATCAAAAGAGGGAAACGGTTGAGTCTGTATTGGAGCATTTACAAAAGCAAGCCAATAAGGCGCTCCCAATTGCGGGAGTTGCTTTACCTCACTCCTCCTTTTTAGGTGGGCTTGTTATTAACAAGGAGGCTTGCACACTATGCATGTCTTGCGTAGGTAGTTGCCCAGAAGGCGCTTTATTGGATAACCTTGACGAGCCAAAACTCTCCTTTATTGAGAAGCAGTGTGTTCAGTGTGGAATTTGCGTCCAAACCTGCCCAGAGCAGGCGCTTGCTTTGAATCCCCGACTACTATCGGTGGAACAACGAAAGCAAAAAATAGAGCTTAATGAATCCAAGCCGTTTCACTGTATTAGCTGTGGCAAAGTTTTTGGCACCCTCAAAATGGTGGATTTAATGTTGTCAAAGCTGGGGTCGCATGGCGCCTTTGCCGGTGCTGCTATGGATAGATTAAGAATGTGTAGTGATTGTCGTGTGGTGGATATGGTGAAAAAAGAAACATGAGCGAACAAGCGCAAGAGAAAGTTTCAACTGAGATTGGGGATGTTGGCATGCCAGAAGATCTGGCGAGAGCCGATTTATACGGCTTGATTGCTAGGCTTTATCACCTCCCTCCAGACCAGGAGCTGCTTGATCAAATCGCTGCATCTATTCCTGAGGGAAAAGAAATTCAACTAGAAGATGCCCCTCTCGCAAAGGTTTGGCATGGTGTTGTTGAGGTTGCAAAAAATAATTCAGCCAAAGCCTGGCATGACGAATTTGATTTGAACTTTATTAGTGTAGGTAGGCCAAATGTGATTCTGAATGGATCTTTTTATATGGCCGGCCACCTGAATGAAAGACCTTTGGTGGATATTCGCCGCGCTTTGGAGATTTTTAGCCTTGAGTCTGCTCAGGCAGTAACCGAAACAGAGGATCACATTTCAGCATTGTGTGAAGTGATGCGCTATCTTATTGCTGGTGATGATGTGGAAATCTCCAACCTTACAAATCAAAGGGTCTTTTTTAATGACCATATTCGCCCTTGGTATGACGAATTATGTGATGCAATAGAGGACATTTCTGATATGCATCTTTATCACCCTGTAGCCTCATTAACTAGGGAATTTCTAGCAATTGAAGGTCAGAGTTTTGACATGATTTGATATTGCGTTGCAATAAAATAATTACCACTTGAATGAGTGAATTGATTGGCGTAAATGTCAAAAATGCAATTAAGAATTACACTTGATTAAAATCAAGAATATAAAAAAAGGATCATGCCGTGAATACAAAAATAAAGGCTACAGCGATCGAAGGAAGTAAGCCTTCTCGCCGGAAGTTTTTCATTGGTGCTGGCGCCGCCGTTGGCGTAGTCGCCGTCGCATCCCAAACCTCAATTGGTAAGGCTGTCATTCAAGAGATTGGTAGCACGGTTGTCAATAAGGATGACGGCTACCAAGTCTCCGCACACATTCGCAAATACTATGAAACTACGATGTTGTAATACTTAGCGCCGATCAACGTTTATTTGCTTGTTCTAAAACCAATATATATAAAAATTTTCTTAGGGACAATATATGAGTCTGACTCGTAAATCCAATACCCCCCAAAGCAGTCGCCCAGTTCCAGTCTCCCGTCTAATTGGCAGTCTATCCCGCGGACTTAAAGCAGCAGTCCCAACGATGGACCGTCGCGCATTCTTGAAGCGTTCGGGCGTAGGTGTAGGAGCGGGTATTGCAGCTAGTCAACTGAGCTTGGTGCAAAAGGCAGTGGCAGATCCAAGCAAAGCCATGCTTGATGGTAAAGGTAAGATTGAGGTTAAGAGATCAATTTGTACCCATTGCTCAGTCGGTTGTGCGGTAGATGCTACAGTAGAAAATGGTGTTTGGGTTCGACAAAACCCTGTATTTGATTCGCCAATTAACTTAGGTGCACATTGCGCTAAAGGTGCCGCACTGCGCGAGCATGGTCATGGTGATTTCCGGTTGCGCTACCCGATGAAATTGGTTGATGGTAAATATCAGCGTATTTCTTGGGATCAGGCGCTGACTGAAATTACTGCGCAGATGAAAGAACTTCGCACAAAGTACAGCCCAGACTCACTATTTTTCATCGGTTCCTCAAAGCACAATAACGAACAAGCTTATTTATTGCGTAAGTGGGTTTCCTTTTTTGGAACCAACAATACCGATCATCAAGCTCGTATCTGCCACTCTACAACCGTTGCCGGTGTTGCCAATACTTGGGGCTACGGTGCGATGACCAATAGCTATAACGACATGATGAATGCTAAGGCCGCTTTGTATATTGGCTCAAATGCTGCTGAAGCGCACCCTGTTTCCATGCTTAGTCTCTTGCACGCCAAAGAAAATGGCTGCAAAGTCATTGTGGTTGATCCTCGCTATACCCGCACTGCGGCAAAGTCCGATCAGTATGTCAGGATTCGCTCTGGATCAGATATCCCCTTCTTGTATGGCGTTCTTTATCACATCTTTAAAAACGGCTGGGAAGATAAAAAATACATTAACGACCGCGTATACGGAATGGAGGAAATCCGTAAAGAAGCTATGGAGAAGTGGACTCCCGCCAATGTCGAGGAAGCATGTGGGGTTCCAGAGGCGCAGGTTTATCAGGTTGCTAAAACGATGGCTGAAAATCGTCCTAGTACGTTGGTTTGGTGCATGGGTCAGACCCAGCACACCATTGGAAATGCGATGGTTCGTGCATCTTGTATCGTGCAATTAGCTTTAGGTAATGTCGGAAAGTCTGGTGGCGGTACAAATATTTTCCGCGGGCACGATAACGTGCAAGGCGCAACCGACGTTGGTCCAAACCCAGACTCTCTGCCAGGCTACTACGGGCTCGCAGCTGGCTCATGGAAGCATTTTTCAACTGTGTGGGGCGTTGACTATGAGTGGATTAAGGGTCGTTACGCTCCTGACATGATGGAGAAATCTGGCACAACTGTCTCTCGTTGGGTTGATGCGGTGCTCGAGAAAAATGACATGATCGATCAGCAGACCAATGTAAAGGGTTTGTTCTTTTGGGGGCATGCCCCAAACTCCCAAACTCGTGGCTTAGATATGAAGCGCGCCATGAATAAGCTAGACCTATTGGTAGTTGTGGATCCATACCCAAGTGCAACTGCAGCAATGGCAGCGATGCCTCCAGCAGAAGGTGATTTGGTTAACAAAAATCGTAATGTTTATTTGCTGCCCGCAACAACACAGTTTGAAACTACGGGCTCAGCAACAGCCTCTAATCGTTCTTTGCAGTGGCGTGAAAAAGTGATCGATCCTTTGTTTGAGTCAGTTCCTGACCATGTAATCATGCAGGCTTTTGCAGATCGCCTTGGGTTTGGTAAAGAGTTATCGCTCAACTATAAAATGCTGGATTCGAAGTTTGCTGGTAAGCAATGGAGAGAGCCTCAAATCGAGGATATCTTGCGCGAGATTAATCGTTCTTGTTGGTCAATTGGTTACACTGGTCAAACGCCTGAGCGACTCAAGGCACATATGCGGATGGTTGCAACCTTTGATCCTATGACATTAAAGTCTCGAGGTGGTGTCGATAAAGAGACTGGCTACGATACAACTGGGGATTACTATGGTTTGCCTTGGCCTTGCTATGGCACCGCAGCTATTAAGCATCCAGGCTCACCAAATCTTTATGACACTAGTAAGAGCGTGATGGAGGGTGGCGGTAACTTTCGCGCCAACTTTGGCGTAGAGAAAGATGGTAAAAATTTATTGGCTGAGGATGGCTCTTATTCCAAAGGCTCTGCGATTAAAACTGGCTACCCAGAGTTTGACCACGTCCTTGTGAAGAAGTTGGGTTGGTGGAGTCAGTTAACAGACGAAGAGCAAAAGCTTGCTGAAGGTAAAAACTGGAAAACTGACTTATCAGGCGGTATTCAGCGTGTGGTGATGAAAAACGGTTGCCATCCATTCGGTAATGCAAAGGCGCGTGCAGTTGTTTGGAACTTCCCAGATGCCATTCCAGTGCACCGCGAGGCTCTTTACAGTACCAATGAGCCAATGATGCGCAAATATCCAACCGCTGCAGATAAGAAAAATTTCTGGCGCTTACCCACTTTATATAAAACAGTTCAAGACAAAAACTTGTCAGAGAAACTGTACGAGAAATTCCCAATCATTCTTACATCAGGTCGACTGGTGGAGTATGAGGGCGGAGGAGACGAGACCAGATCCAATCCTTGGTTGGCGGAGTTGCAGCAAGAAAACTTTGTTGAAATTAATCCTAAGGCTGCTGAAGTGCGTGGTATCAAGAATTGGGATTATGTTTGGGTTAAATCGCCAACTGGCGCTCAAATTAAGGTGCGCGCTCTTGTTACTGTTCGGGTTGACCAAGGCACTGCTTTTGTCCCATTCCACTTTGCAGGCTGGTGGCAAGGGAACGACTTGCGTAAATACTACCCAGAAGGCGCATCTCCAATAGTCTTGGGCGAGGCGGTGAATACCGCTACGACCTATGGCTATGACATGGTGACAATGATGCAAGAAACCAAAACCACAATGTGCCAAATCGAAAAATTTGCCTAAGTTAAAAAAATAAAGTCAGGAGAACACAATGGCAAGAATGAAATTTATTTGTGATACCGAGCGCTGCATTGAGTGCAATGGTTGTGTCACTGCCTGTAAGAATGAAAACGAAGTTCCTTGGGGTGTAAATCGCAGGCGGGTAGTTACTGTGAATGATGGTGTGATTGGGCAGGAAAAATCAGTATCAGTAGCCTGTATGCATTGCTCAGACGCACCTTGTATGGCGGTTTGTCCAGTAGATTGCTTTTATCGTACAGATGAAGGTGTTGTTTTGCATGACAAGGACATTTGTATTGGTTGTGGATATTGCTCTTTTGCCTGCCCATTTGGTGCGCCTCAGTTCCTTAGTAAGGGTGCGTTCGGTGTACGTAGCAAAATGGATAAGTGCACATTCTGTAGCGGAGGCCCAGAGGCTAACGGTAGTGTGGCAGAGTTTGAAAAATATGGTCGAAACCGCTTAGCAGAAGGTAAGTTGCCTTTGTGTGCCGAGATGTGTTCTACCAAAGCATTGATTGCCGGTGATAGCGATGTTATTTCCACCATCTTTAATAAACGAGTTACGGTTCGTGAATCTAATGGAAAATATGCTGGTTCTCAAATTTGGGGCTGGTCTACAGCTTACGGTCCATCTGGAACTCCGGTGCCAGTACCAACTCCAGCAGATAAAATCCCAGGAGAAAAATCGTGAAGTTAAACCTCAAAACCCTTGGGATTTTCTTGGTGGCAGGACTCCTATTAGTAGCTTGTTCTGAGCCTCCGGAAATTGCAGCCAAAGCAGCTAAGCGTCCAGATTTTGCGCCATATATGGGTGCGGATAATGGCTTCATGACCAAAAATTGGACTCCCGGAAACCTGCAGAGCTGGACGGAGGCGATTAATAAACGCAATCAGAATCAGTCTGAGTATTCGCGCGTTAAGTGATCAGTTAAACAACAATAAATAAAACGAAAACGTTTAAGGATATTTGTATGAATCGATCATTCTCTAGTGTTAGCCGCTCTTGTGTCTTGACCCTAGGTCTTTCTTTCAGCCTGCTAAGTGGTATCGCTTTCGCAGCACGTGCTCCGATGGAGCCACTTCCAACCCCTAGCGGAATTGATATTCCAGTGGGCTTGAAAAATATTTCAAATGGCACTCAGAATCAATCACAGCCAGCAAATAGCGCACCTGCAAGTGGTCCTATTTGGGAGTCAGCTAATAGCGACCCCCTCAACTATGTCAGTATTCCGGATAAGCAAGCTGGCGTATTAATTCAGAGGTCGGGTCAGCAATGGCGCCTCATTCGCAATGGTGTAATTACTGTTTACGGTGCTTGGCTGTTGGCATTGGGCTTTTTTGGTATTGCCGCTCTGTATACCCTTAAGGGGAGCGTCAAATTATCCGAGCCACTTTCAGGATTAATGATTAAGCGTTTTAGTGCGCTTGAACGGCTAGCGCATTGGGTAATGGCGTTTAGTTTTATTGCCCTTGCTTTTACCGGCCTGTTGATTCTTTATGGTAAATATTTTGCAATGCCGCTGATGGGTGGCATTGCCTTCGGAAATTTCCTTTTTGTTTGTAAAAATATACATAATTTTTCAGGCCCACTTTTTACGCTCAGCATCATAGTTTTCTTTATTCTTTTTGTACGTAGAAATATTCCCGAAAAAGGCGATCTGCAATGGCTACTTGCTTTTGGTGGAATATTTGGCGGAAAGCATATTCCAGCTGGCTTTTTTAATATGGGTGAAAAAGTATGGTTCTGGTTTGGTATGGTGTTTCTGGGCGTAATTATTTCAGCCTCTGGTTTTGTACTTGACATGATCGTGCCATTTATGAATATCGAATACTGGCGTGGAACTATGCAACTAGCCAATATCGTCCATAGCTCCATGGCCCTTTTGATGACGACGATGGCAATGGGCCACATCTATATTGGTACTATTGGAATGCAAGGTTCGATTGATGGTATGAAAACGGGTTACGTAGATGCTTCATGGGCAAAAGAGCACCATGAAATCTGGTACAACAAGATTAATAAATAGGGTTGAAGTCATGAAAAAATCTATTGCCTTCACATTTTGTGCCGTATTGGCAGGTTCAGTTTTAGCTGCATTGCCTGCCCTTACTCCAGAGGCCCAGGAAGCTGCAAGCTTGGTAAAAGCCAAAACAGCATATGGCGATAAGGTTGGCGCCTATAAGCTGTGTCTAGCTCAAAATAAAGTGGCTGACGAATACAGGGCGGCCGGCACTCCAGCGCCCGCTACTTGTGTAGCGCCGCCTCCATTTGTGGCGCCCGATGCTACAGTAGCCCCCACCACTCCAATGCCATTAACAAAGTAGTTAATCGATTAATAATTCTTGATGTAGATAAAGTTTAGCCGCTGGTGTTTGAGGATTTGAGAAGAACGGACCTACGGGTCCTTTTTCTTTTATTTCGCCTTGATCAATAAAGAGAATGTATTGTGCCAAACGTTGAACCTGTGCCAATTGGTGTGAAGTAAAAATCACATCAGATTCTTGTTGTTTAAATTGTCGAATTATTTCTTCAACTTGCTCCGTTGTGTTGGGGTCTAAGTTTGCGGTAGGCTCATCTAGCAAAACTAAATTGGGTTTTTGCAACATAGCTCTACCGAGACAGAGTTTCTGCTTTTCTCCAGCGGATAATTTATGTGCTGGGCTGCTGGCTAAGTTGGTAAGACCGATTTGCCCTAAGACGTATTCAATTTGAGTCGGTGTGATTGAGTGATCAGCATCCCTAACTAATCCTAGATTGGATCTTGTAGAGGCTTTAATCATGGGCGTGTGGTGAAGGACAAAAGACGTTCTTGCAGGCGCAAACGAATATCTCACGCTGCCAGTATCGGGCTTAATCAATCCATTGAGGACCTTCAACAATGTCGTCTTACCCGCTCCGTTAGGTCCGATACAGGCTGTAATACGATCGGCTGGGATGATGGCATGGGGTATGTTTAGTATGGTTCTGCCGTTACTCTTGACGGTAACGTCTTTGAGTTCAATGAACCTTGTCAATTGATCAGCCATAGCGACGCTCGGCAATCTGGCGGACCACAAAAGTAAATAAGTTGGCTAGTAAAACAATTGTTAATAAAATAATACCCAACGCCAAAGCAAGGGGTAAATCACCTTTACTGGTTTCCAAGGCAATGGCCGTAGTCATGGTTCTGGTGGAGTGGTCAATATTTCCACCCACAATCATCACGGCTCCCACCTCAGAAATTGCTCTAGCCAGGCCGGCAAGAATGGCGATGGTGAGTGAGAAACGACAGTCCCAAACGAGCCATTTGAGATAGGAGAATCTCGGAAGTTGTAGCGCTAGAAATGAATCTCGATGGATTCTCCAGGAATCTTCGAGAATTTGCCGGCTAAGCGCTGCAATTAAAGGGGTTGTGAGGAGTATTTGAGCTAGAGTCATACCCTTGATGGTGAAAAGCCATCCCCAAGTCCCCAAGGGCCCTGTTCGCGACAGTAGGAGGTAGACAACGACGCCAACGATGACAGTAGGAACGCCCATGAGAGTATTCAGGGCCACAATGATGATTTTTTTGCTCTTAAATTCTTCTGTAGCCAAAAGAGCTCCTATGGGTAATCCAATTAACGCGCCAAAGAGCAGGGCTGTTGAGCTTACCTGAAGTGAAACGAGAACGATGCCCATTACCCCGGCATCTAAATGCATTAGAAGAGAAAAGGCGTCCTGAAAGGCTTTAAGCATGCGCTCGATTCTATCAAGGCAATGGCAAAATAGACTCAATGCAACTCATTAGGCGAAATTTTGACCCATGGCTGAAGTAATTTGTCTTTGTAATGAGGTTTTCGACGTCGATTTGCGCGAATACTTAGATACCCATCCTATTGATTCTATTGATGAGTTAAGGGAGCAAGCGTCTATTTGCAATAAATGTATGCAATGTCAGGATTTGGTTGAAGGCGAAATCTATTTGGCTCGACTGCGTCGTCAGCGTAAAGAGAGGCAGTTTTAATGACGCAAATTAAGTCGGGAAGATTTAGCATCATGACTATAAATGTGCACAAGGGTTTATCCCCCTTACACAGGCGTTCTACGATTCATGAGTTGCGGGAAAAAATGCGCTCACACCATCCTGATTTACTTTTTCTGCAAGAGGTTCAACAAGAACATAGAGGTCGTATTCAGCGTTTTGGACGCTGGCCCCTGACAGAGCTTACCCATTTTTTTTCTGAAGATTTTTGGCATGATTGGCATTACGGAAAGAATGTGGAGTATCCAGATGGTCATCACGGTAACGCTATTCTTTCAAAGGGCCCGCTATACAAAGGCGAAAACTATGATATTTCTGCTTATCGATTTGAGAGGCGCGGGCTTTTACATAGCGTAATGCAATTTGAGGGCACAAAGATACCAATTCATTGTTTCTGTGTACATTTAGCATTGTTTGAGCGAGGTCGCGAGCGACAGTTAGAAAAGATAATTCACTATATTAATATTTTGGCTAGTGATGGCCCAGCAATTGTTGCGGGAGACTTTAATGATTGGCGTAATCGTGTAGGCATCCCAATGCAAGATGCTGGTTTTAGCGAAGTATTTGAGGTGTTAACAGGATCGCCGGCTAAAACTTTTCCTAGTGTGCGTCCGGTATTTCCAATGGATAGGATTTATGTACGAGGCTTAAAAATTCATTCTGCAAATATTTTGCATGAATGGCTTAGGCTTTCTGATCATCTGGGCATTACTGCGGAATTGGAGTTGTTATGAGTTTATTGGCCTATTTTCTAGATATATTTTTTCAATTTAACTTGGTTTGGTTGACGCCAATCCACGCAGCGATTGTTATCGCTTTTTTTGTGCGCTTAATTTGGGTGAGAAGGCCTGTTGGAGTAGCTTTTGCTTGGCTATTGATTGTTATTTTATTGCCGCTACTTGGAGTTGCTCTTTATGTACTGATCGGAGAGCGACCAGTAGGACGCAACCTCACAATAAAAATCAAGCGCATGAGCAAGAAATACAATGTTACCGTTGACCAGATGCACCAACAATTTTTAGATGACCATAAGCATCTGCCTATCGAGGGCAAAGCCTTAAGTGTTTTAGCGGAGTCTAAAAATGGTTCGCCAGTAGTGGCTGGTAATCATATCGAGTTATATACAAACTCATTAGAAATATTGCAACAGTTTATTGCCGCTATTAATGGAGCTAAAAAAAGCCTACATCTTGAATTTTATATTTGGGCATTGGGGGGTGATGCTGACCAAGTTGGAGAGTCCCTTATTGCCGCATCTAAGCGTGGGATTGAGTGTCGTGTACTACTAGATTCACTAGGGAGTAAAGATTGGTTTAAGTCAAAATGGCCAGCGCGCTTCAGAAATGCTGGAATAGAGGTGACAGAGGCCTTACCCATTCAAATTGGTAGGTTTCAGTTTCGACGTGCTGATTTACGGCTACATCGAAAAATATTTGTGATTGATGGTGCCGTAGCATGGACTGGTAGCATGAATATGGTTGATCCACGGACCTTTAAGCAAGGTTCTGGTGTGGGTGAATGGATTGATGCCCTGATAAAAGTCGAAGGCCCAGTAGTTTCTCAGTTTGAGCTCACCTTTCTTTTTGATTGGAGTGTAGCCACTACTCGGATTACTCGCTTCGATGACCCAGAACCTCAAATTACCACTCGAGCTGGTGAAATGTTGGCGCAAGAATTTGCTTCAGGTCCAGTATATCGGGATGATATTTTGTATCAAGTCTTGCTTTCTGCAATTATGGATGCACGAAAAGAGTTAACTATTACTACCCCATACTTTGGCCCAGATGACGGCCTAATTCAGGCCTTGATGGCTGCCGCCAATAGAGGGGTCAATGTGACCTTAATTGTGCCCAAGCTCAATGATTCAACTTTAGTTGCATGGAGTAGCCGTAGTATTTATTCAGACCTCTTGGGTGCAGGAGTAAATATTGCCGAATTTCATGGCGGCTTATTACACACTAAGAGCTTACTAATTGATAAGCGGATTGCAATTTTTGGCTCAGTAAACTTTGATCAGCGGAGTTTGCGTTTGAACTTTGAGATTAGTTTAATTGTCTATAACGAAGACTTCTGCGTACGATTGGAGGAGCTGATCGATTCTTATTTAGAACGGTCAGATATGGTTAATCGAGCAATATGGGAAAAAAGGCCACGGTGGCGCATTCTTATGGAGAATGCGGCCCACCTCTTTTCTCCAATGCTTTAAATTGCTCCCGCAGAGCGCATTTTTTCGATCTCATTTAACGGGATGCCGATTTCAGTAAGAATGGCATCGGTATGCTCCCCTACAGCAGGTATGGGATCCATGCGGTAAGTGTAGCTATCGTTTGAGCCTGGAGGAAGCATTGCTGGAATTGGTCCACCGGGTGAAGCCACCTCAACCCAACGATTGCGAGCTCGAAGTTGGTCATGTTTCCATAGCCCTGACATGTCATTAAGTTGTGCATTGGCAATTTGAGCAATGTCGAGCTTGGCAATCACCTGCTTCGTGGAGAGTTTGCTAAAGCATGCATCGATGATGGCAAGTAATTGCTCGCGTTTTTCATTGCGCTTGAAGTTTTTATCAAACCGATCATCTTTTGCTAAAGCCTCATCTTCCAAAACGACCTGACAAAACTGATCCCACTCTCGGTCATTTTGCAGTCCGAGCATGACTGTGCCACCATCCCCTGTTTTAAAAGGGCCATAGGGGTAAATTGTAGCGTGAGAAGCCCCATTTCTTGATGGAGGTGCAGCGCCTTCATAGGCGTAATACAGTGGATAGCTCATCCATTCAGCTAAGGATTCCAGCATTGAGACGTCAATTGCTGAACCTTTGCCAGTTTTACCGCGCTGTAATATGGCGGCCAAAATATTACTATAGGCATACATGCCAGCAGCAATATCGGCAATTGAGTTGCCTGCTTTACTTGGTGTTTCTAGGGTTCCAGTAACCGATAAAAATCCAGCCTCGCTTTGAATGAGGAGGTCATAAGCTTTTTTATCTCGATAGGGCCCATCATTGCCATATCCAGAGATGTCACACAAAATCAATTGAGGATTTTCTAGATGCAATAGCTCTGTAGTTAACCCCATGCGTGCTGCAGCCCCAGGGGCCAGATTTTGAACTAAGACGTCCGCTGTTTTGAGAAGTTTCTTTAACGCTTTTAAAGCTTCAGGTTGCTTTAAATCGAGTGTCAAACTTTCTTTAGAGCGGTTAACCCATACAAAATGGGAGGCCATGCCATTGACGCGCTCATCGTAGCTACGCGCAAAATCTCCGGCACCGGGCCTCTCCACTTTAATTACACGAGCTCCCAGATCCGCCAATTGACGGGTGCAGAATGGGGCGGCAATAGCATGCTCTAGTGATACAACAGTAATTCCATCTAAAGGGCGAATACTCATAAGATTTATTTAGAATGAACGAGGTAAACCGAGAACATGCTCAGCAATATATGAGTAAATCAAATTTGTAGAGATTGGCGCCACTTGATACAAGCGGGTTTCTCGAAACTTACGCTCCACATCATATTCAGTAGCAAAGCCAAAGCCACCATGAGTTTGTAGACAAACATTGGCTGCCTCCCAGGACGCTTTTGCTGCTAAGTATTTCGCCATATTTGCCTGGGTACCGCAAGGTTGTTTGGCATCGAACAATTCGCATGCCTTAAAGCGCATCAGGTTAGCCGCCTCAGTTTCAATATAGCTATCTGCAATCGGAAACTGAATGCCTTGATTCATGCCAATGGGGCGATCGAAGACAACTCGATCATTGGCATAGCGCCTCGCCTTATTTACAAACCAATAGGCATCTCCAATACATTCTGCGGCAATGAGTGCGCGCTCAGCATTTAAGCCGTCGAGGATATATTTAAAACCTTGACCTTCTTCGCCAATGAGATTTTCTGCTGGAATTTCTAAATTATCAAAAAAAACTTCATTCGTTTCATGATTAACCATATTGGCAATAGGACGAATCTCCATCCCCTTACCAATCGAATCTTTGAGGTTAACGATAAAAATTGACATTCCTTCGGACTTTTTCTTTACCTCTGCCAGTGACGTTGTCCGCGCCAGGAGAATCATAAGATCTGAATGTTGAATGCGAGAAATCCAGACTTTTTGCCCATTCACTACATACTTATCACCCTTTTTTACTGCGGTTGTTTTCAGTTTGGTAGTATCAGTACCGGTACTTGGCTCAGTAACGGCCATGGTCTGAAGACGAAGCTCCCCAGTCGCAATTTTGGGTAAATATAATTTTTTTTGGATCTCTGAGCCGTGGCGAAGCAATGTGCCCATGTTGTACATCTGGCCATGGCAAGAACCAGCATTACCGCCCGAGAAATTTATCTCTTCCATGATTACGGAGGCCTCTGTGAGACCTAGGCC
>CAIMZP010000060.1 GCA_903846025.1 uncultured beta proteobacterium
AAGACCCATACTCCACAATCCATGCGAAAGGCGATGTAACCAAACGGCATGTAAGCCTGGATAACAGGTGATGACCTCAAGGCGATTTCTCGCAGCAGGGTCACGAGCAATGATGGAATCGACTTGATCGAATAAAGAATTAAGCATCTACGGATTTTAACGGCTAATACGCTTTGCTTATTTTCTTAGAATGATCTGTTTTGCAATTCCCCGCAAAAGATCAACCTCTTCTTTGTGAAGCCGACTTCTGGCAAAAAGAGCCTGCAATCGGGCCATCAGCTTTTTAGGGTTATCAGGATCTAAAAATTCAATGGCTTCTAAAGCTGCTCGTAAATGCTCCAGCATTGCGGCTATAGCCGCAGGATCAGCATAATCAGCCTTATCGACCACAATGTCTGAGGAACGCGCTGAGTGGTCATCCAGGGTATCGCTGAGCGCTTCTCGAAGAGTAAAAGCGCACACCATGATGGCCTGAGCAAGATTAAGGGATGGATAGTCTGGATTGGCATCTAACCAGACGCGGTGGGTACATAGCGATAGGTGCTGGTTATCTAAACCAGTCCGCTCTGGGCCAAAAAGTAGGGCAACCTGCTGACCTTGATGGATGGTAGCTTGGATTAGTTGACGTGCCTGAGCCCAATCTAAGGCTGGGGGACCGAACTCTCGATCACGGCTAGTTAGACCCAATACCAGTGCGCAGTTTTGAACAGCAGACTCCAGCAAGGGCATTTCTTGACTGGATTCTAATAAGTCTTGTGCACCGCTGGCCAAGGCAACGGCCTCGGGTTCTTTAGCGACGCCCGGTATTTTTGGGTTAATCAAGCGCAGATCACTAAAACCCATTGTTTTTAAAGCGCGGGCAGCCGAGCCGACATTACCAGGGTGACTGGTTTGCACCAGAACCCAGCTGATTAACTTGGCTTGAGCAGAATTCATAAAGAGAAAAAAGGGGATAAGAGTTTAGGGTTCACAAGGGGAATCGTTTAGAATCAGGGTATTAGCTCCTTATTGTCACGCAGTTTGCAATCTGAAGAGCTCGTTCTTATTTAATTTGTCCATCAAAACTATGCATCCCATGTTAAATGTGGCCGTTAAGGCTGCCCGTCGTGCCGGAACCGTAATCAACCGAGCGTCTCTCAATTTAGAGCGTTTGCAGGTAGATCGTAAACAACATAACGATTTTGTAACCGAGGTGGACAAACAGGCTGAAGCGGCGATTATCGAAACGCTCAGCGATGCCTATCCAACCCATGGATTTTTGGCTGAAGAAACTGGTGCGCATAATGCTGATGCCGAGTTCGTTTGGATTATTGATCCCTTGGACGGTACGACGAATTTTATTCACGGATTCCCTCAATATGCAGTTTCTATTGCATTGTCAGTGAGCGGCGTCATTCAGCAAGCAGTAGTTTACGATCCTACCCGTGATGAGCTGTTTACAGCTACCCGTGGCGCAGGCGCGTATTTAGATCGCCGGCGCTTGCGTGTTGCCACTCAAGATCGTTTAGCCAATTGTTTAATTGGCACCGGTTTTCCGTACCGCGAAGATCAAGACTTAGAAAAGTATTTAAAAGTTTTTGCTGACATGTCGCGTCAGTGTTCGGGATTACGTCGTCCAGGCGCTGCCTCATTGGACTTGGCTTATGTAGCCGCCGGTCGTTACGACGCCTTTTTTGAAAGCGATCTTAAGCCATGGGATATGGCTGCAGGAGCTTTATTAATTACGGAATCGGGTGGTTTAATTGGTACTTACCGCGGTGAAGAAGGCTTTTTAGAAAGCGGAGAAGTGATGTGTGCTAATCCGCGTATCTTTGCTCAGATGGTGCAAAGCCTGGCGAAATACTCAACGACCTAAGACCGAATTAAATCGAGGTAGCGCACGCCGTTAGCGTCAATTAAAAGCGCGCTTGCTTTGGGTAGGATCGTTTCAGGATGATCTAAATCCCAGTCGGATAAAACCCATCGTTGCCAATCTTGTTGATTGAGGTTCTCATGATGATGGCCTGGCAAATGGGTGTGCCCATGAATGAGTTTATCTCCAGCAAGACCTCTTAATAACGCGGCACTGGCGGCCAAGGTGACATTGGTTTTGATTTGGTTGGCCTTAGGTCTTACGCGTTCTGCTTTTTGATACTGAATAGTGCTATTGCTTCTCAAATTATTTGCAATAGATCGACGCCAGTGAACGGGCAATCTCAAAAACAACTTTTGGATCCAGGGTTTACGCACCCAATTACGAAATAGTTGATACCCCACATCGGCAGTGCATAGTGCATCACCATGACTCACAATATATTGATCACCGGCAATCTGAATCTTTGAAGGGTCGACCAATAAAGTCATGCCCGTTTTTTTCAGAAAATCAGAGCCAATTAAAAAATCCCGATTGCCATGAAGGTAGTATGTTTTTACTTTAGTAGATAGTGTTGCCAGCGCCCTTTTTACCTCTTGGTGAAAAGGTGAGTGCAGAACTGCATCATCCCCCACCCAGTACTCAAAGAGATCGCCCAAAATAAATATAGCATCTACTTTGAGGGCATCCTTTTCGCAAAAATCAAAGAAGCGTTGCGCCGTCAAGGGCATTGACGGTGTCAGGTGCAAATCAGAGATAAGTAGAGCGCTCGCGTAGTGCAAAATCATTCCTCGAGAATGCTGGCCTTTTCAATTACAACATCTTCGGCAGGAACGTCTTGATGAAAACCTGTATTACCGGTTTTTACTTTTCGAATCGCATCGACCACATCTAATCCGTCTGTGACTTTACCAAACACGGCATAACCCCAGCCTTGGGCATTTTTAGCGCTGTGATTTAAAAAATCATTATCACCAACGTTAATAAAGAACTGCGCAGTAGCGGAGTGCGGATCGCTGGTACGAGCCATTGCAACGCTACCACGTTCATTTTTTAAACCATTGTCGGCTTCATTTTCGATTTGGGCGCCTGATGTTTTTTCTTTCAAGCCAGGGGTCATGCCACCGCCTTGAATCATGAAGTTATCGATTACACGATGAAAGATAGTGCCATCGTAGTGACCGCTTTTGACATATTGTAAAAAGTTAGCAACAGTTTTTGGCGCCTTTGCTGAATCGAGCGAGAGGGTAATGTCACCCTTGTTGGTTTTTAGGAGTACTTTGGCCATGATTGGATCAACTTTCTGGAAGGTTAGTGGATTAAATAGAGTTAATTGGTTTTAGCAGGTTCCGAAGAGGCGGAAGGGGTTGCTACTTTCTTTTGGGGCTTGAGTATTTCTAATAAAGCCTTAGCGCGGTTAGTGTATTGGCGCTGATTGAGTTGGGCAAACTTAGCGGCGTTGTCATAGGACTCTGCACTCAGTCGAATATAGGTCTCGCCTAAATTTGCTGAGGCAATAGCATAGGAAGGGCGTAGTTTTAAGGCGAGTTCTAAATAATCCCGAGCCTCGATCCAGTTACCCTGATTAGCGGCCAATGCAGCTAGGTTGTTATAGGGTTCAGGCAACTCAGGAAATTGCTGAGTAATTTCAATCAAAGTCTTTTTGGCAGGCTCCCACTGGCGCATTTCAATAAACAAGCGCGCTTTGATGTAGCGTAACTGGACATTGCGTGGATTTTTCTTTAAATGCCCATCAATTAAATCAATTGCCTCAGGATATTTTTTAGCCTTAATCAGCTTTTCAACATCGGACGGCACAGCATTCTTCGTGACTGGGTCTGGCTCAATAATCAAAAAAGATAAAAATGGGACCGCTACAGAATCCGATAATTCAGGATTAAATTGATCATACCCAGAGGCATTGCCAGAAAGTCTGGGCGGCTCTCCTGTCGCATAGGAGCCCAAATAAGGGGCGGGTTGAGTGGATGTATCTGTTACTCCTAGGGGGCTTGGCGTTGTATTGAGCGCTTTAATTTCGCTATTGGCCAGCTGCTGACCCGGAGAACTACAGGCTACTAGACCCCAAATGCAAAAAATGGGAATCGTCAAGCCTAAGAGGACGGGGCGCAGCGCTAAAGGGGTATCTGACATAAAGGGAAGGGTGTAAAACTGACTCATTCGATATACTCAGCGCTCAGTCTAACAAATTGGCGCTACTTGCCCCTTCTTTATAGTCCCTATGTTGCAAATCTATAACACCCTTAGCCGCTCAAAACAGCTCTTTAAGCCCATCGAACCTGGCAAGGTGAAGATGTATGTCTGTGGAATGACGGTTTATGACTTCTGTCATATTGGTCATGCACGGGTCATGATTGTATTTGACATGGTGGTGCGCTGGCTTAAGGCAAGTGGCTACGAGGTGGTTTATGTCCGCAACATTACGGATATCGATGACAAGATCATTAAACGCGCCATTGAAAACGGCGAACCAATTAGTGCTTTAACCAATCGTTTTATTGACGCGATGCATGCAGACTCTGATGAGTTGGGTCTCATGCATCCCGATCAAGAACCGCGAGCGACCGATTACATTGCCCAAATGCAGGGGATGATTGGCCGCCTGATTGAAAAAGAATTGGCTTATCAAGCTGAAGATAACGATGTGAACTTTGCAGTTCGCCTATTTCCTGGGTACGGACGTCTTTCAGGAAAATCCTTGGATGAGCTTAATGCAGGTGAACGAGTAGCGATTGGCGGTGGTAAACGCGACCCCCTTGATTTTGTCTTGTGGAAGAGTGCGAAAGCGGATGAGCCTACTGATACCAGATGGCAATCACCCTGGGGTGAAGGTAGACCAGGTTGGCATATTGAGTGCTCGGCGATGTCATGTGATTTGTTGGGGGAACACTTTGATATTCATGGTGGCGGTGCTGACTTGCAATTTCCACATCATGAAAATGAAATTGCTCAGAGCGAAGGCGCTTTGTATGGCCAAAATCATCATGCCGATGATCAGCCTTTCGTAAACTATTGGATGCATAACGGTCATATTCGGGTAAATCATGAAAAGATGTCCAAGTCTTTGGGGAACTTCTTTTTAATTCGAGATGTCCTCAAGCGCTTTGATCCAGAAGTGTTGCGCTTCTTTATATTGCGCGCTCATTACCGTAGCCCAATTAATTACAGCGATACACAATTAGAGGAGGCGCGCGCCGGTCTGGTGCGTCTCTATACCGCCTTGGCACAAGTGGTACCTTTGGAAGATAAGCCTACAGACCCCCATTCCCCATGGTCAAGGAGATTTTCCGATGCCATGAATGATGACTTTAATACACCAGAAGCGATTGCCACCCTGTTTGATTTGGCTAGTGAAGTTAATCGCGCTCAAGGCGCCGAAAAGATTTTTTTGGCCAGCACTTTAAAGGGTCTTGCTAAGGCTCTGAACTTTTTACAAAGAGACCCCACTATATTTTTACAAGAAGGCTCTAGAAGCGCTGATGAGGCTATCAGCGTGGTTCAGATTGAGGAGCATATTGCCGCGCGTGTAGCGGCTAAGCAATCAAAAGATTTTGCTCAGGCCGACCTCATTCGAAAGAACTTACTTGCGCAGGGCGTAGTATTAGAGGATAAGCCGGGCGGATTGACCGAGTGGCGCCGAAGCTAGATGATGGAATTAGTGGGTTTATTTTGAGCACAGTTAAAGACGTAGCAATTGTTGAAGAAGTCGCGCCAGAATATTGGGAGCAAGCCTGTGCCGAGCTCATGAAACATGACCGCATACTGAAAAAGTTAATTCCAAAGATTGGCCCTGGATTTTTAATGACCCGTGGCGATGCATTTACCACTTTAGCCAGATCCATTGTGGGTCAGCAAATTTCTGTCGTAGCAGCGCAATCTGTTTGGAAGAAGGTGCTACTAGCTCTTAAGAAGAAGGTCAATCCTAAAAATATTCTGGCTCTTACGATTGAAGAGTTACGTGCGGCTGGATTGTCTGGGCGTAAGGCGGAATACATTCGTGATTTAGCTCAGCACTTCGATTCTGGGCATTTACATGCCAATCAATGGAAGGGTATGGATGATGAGGGCATCGTCAAGGAATTGTGTGAAATTCGGGGAATTGGGCGCTGGACGGCTGAAATGTTCCTCATTTTTAATATGGTTCGGCCTAATATCCTCCCCTTGGACGATGCTGGTCTAATTAAGGCTATATCCCTCAATTACTTCAGTGGAGAGCCTGTGAGCCGCCATGAAGCTCGCGAGGTTGCTGCTAATTGGGCCCCGTGGCGTACGGTTGCAACCTGGTATATGTGGAGAAGTCTCGACCCCATTCCCGTTGAACACTAAAATTAGCCTATGAAAACGACTTTCCTGGATTTTGAGCAGTCAATCGCTGAATTAGAGTCAAAGATTGAAGAGCTGCAATTTGTACAAGATGAATCATCGGTAGACATTTCTGATGAGATCAAAACGCTCACTGAAAAGAGTCAGCAGCTGACTAAAGATGTCTATGCCAATCTCACTCCCTGGCAGGTTTGCCAAGTGGCACGTCATCCACAGCGCCCATACACCTTAGATTATGTGAATGGCTTATTTACGGACTTTCATGAGCTGCATGGTGATCGAAATTTCGCTGATGACCAATCTATTATTGCTGGCTTAGCGCGCTTTGATAATCGTGCTTGCATGATCATTGGTCATCAAAAGGGGCGCGACACCAAAGAACGTTCTTTAAGAAACTTTGGTATGAGTAGGCCAGAGGGCTATCGCAAAGCGATGCGTTTAATGCGCCTTGCAGAAAAGTTTAGCTTGCCTGTATTTACATTTGTAGATACCCCTGGAGCGTTCCCTGGGATTGATGCAGAAGAGCGTAATCAATCTGAGGCCATTGGACATAACCTGTATGTCCAAGCAGAACTCGAGGTGCCCATTATCACTACCATTATTGGTGAGGGTGGTTCTGGTGGTGCGCTGGCGATTGCCATGGGGGATGTTGTCTTGATGTTGCAAAACTCTACTTACTCCGTCATTTCGCCCGAAGGATGCGCTTCTATTTTATGGAAAACCGCTGAGAAGGCCCCAGAAGCTGCAGAGCAATTGGGTCTCACGGCACAACGATTAAAAACACTAGGTTTGATCGACAAGATTGTTGCCGAACCAACTGGTGGCGCTCATCGTGACTATGAGGCCATGATGGTTGGTATGCGCAAAGCCCTGACCGAATCCCTGAAAACTTTTGATGGCATGAAAGTGGAAGCGTTGCTCGAGCGCCGTCACGAGAGATTAATGAGTTATGGCAAGTTCAAGGAAATCGTTAGCAAGTCCTAAGACAAGCAAACGAATCGCAGTTGCCTTAAGTGGTGGCCTTGATTCGGTTGTCTTGCTCGATTCGGTTTGCAAGGCGAATGCATTAAGCAAGCAAGGAAATGCCCCAACAGAAGTTTGGATATTTCACATTCATCATGGCTTACAAAAATCTGCTGATCAATGGCTAGAATTTTGCGAGAAGTTGGCAAAAAAATATCAAGTCCAATTCGACTTTCGTTTATTGCATTTCGCTAGCAAGGCTCAAGGCAATATCGAAGCCAGAGCAAGAGCAGGGCGCTATGAAGCATTGGCTGAGTTGTGTGTGGAACATGGTGTTGAAGACTTGCTATTAGCGCATCATCAAAATGATCAGGCGGAAACAGTACTCTTACAGCTTTTGCGTGGCGCTGGAGTTGCTGGTCTTTCTGGAATGCCAGAAGAGCGCATCCTTAAGTCTGATGGTAATGTCATTACCCTGCACCGTCCCTTGCTGAAACACAGCAGAGCTGAGCTAGAGACTTATGCCAAAGAGAAAAAGCTTAAATGGGT
>CAIMZP010000061.1 GCA_903846025.1 uncultured beta proteobacterium
ACAGGCAAAGATAGGCCGACCAAGCAAAGGGTGCTGCTTAGGGCAATAAATCGTATTCGAATGGAATTAAATAAGAAATGCACTTTAAATGGGAGATGTACTTAATGAGAACAGTTCTCATCTTAGCAGGTTATTGAGAATGACTCTCAATTGTAGAAATGTCGCTTAAGGATCAATATTTTCCAGCCGCAGAGCAATATATTTAATTACCACTCGTGAGCGAGGAGCTGACTGTGGGGTCTCTCCATAGCTCGCTCTTGTACTCAAGCGCCAGTGTGTTCTATCATATTTAAAGCATCATCTGCTTCTTGGGGCTAGCATTACTAATAATAAAATCAAATGTAGAGTTAATTAGTCGTTTCTGGCTAAGCCCCCCCTAAAAACCAATACCAACATCATTTATTGATGTGTATCAAAGGCGATTTGTTTAATCAGCCTAAAGTTAAAACTCTTGAGGAGATTTAACATGAAGCTATGGATCGAGTTATTGAGTACCTTTGCTGGTTTGCTAAGTTTTGCCGTAATACTGTTCTCTTTTGGGATGGGAATTTATTTCGCCAGAATGTTCATTCTGAAGAGCGCTGTTGGCGGAGATCTTCCACAAAGGCTATCTTCAAAGCCAAAAAAGAATCTTGGCTCTCTCAAAGAATGCCATTTCCATTAAATTTTGAAAAAGAGAATAGCCATGAAATCACATTTAATTAAGGCATCTCTGATGCTCGCAGTAACTTCAATTCTTTGTTCTAGTGCGTATGCTGAGGTTGATGCTGTGGCGGCTAAACAGTTGGCACGAAAAGATAGCTGTCTACGTTGCCATGCAGTCGCCAAAAAGAAAGAAGGGCCGTCATATCAAGCTGTTGCATATAAGTACAAAGACAACCCAGAAGCTCAAGCTATTTTATTTAAGCACTTAACTATCGGTGACAAGATTAAGGCATCAGATGGAACTGATCAAATTCACAAAATTGCCAAAGCAAAGAATGATGATGACATCAATAATTTAATTTCATGGATCTTGGCTCAGTAATCCAAGGACTTCTAGAGGAAATAAATACACCCGCTAATGCGGGTGTTATGCTTTGTTGCCACCGTCCACTTTGGGTCGGCAGCGCCTCTTGGTGGTGTATATTCATCGTATTTAAATATTCCCTTCCATTGGTGGCGGTGCTTGCTTGGCTAAGTCAGCCTTTTATTTAGAGTCGTTATCCACAAGGCCAGCTATCAGATGAAAAAAACCTCATTTAAGTTTTTAGGCGCCATTGGCATTGCTGGACTAAGTACTCTCGGAGTTGCGCAGACCGCGTTACCTGCTGCCGTGCAGCCCCTTAGCTTTGCAAAGCCACAGCCCAGCCAGTTGCTCTTCGGTAGCAATATTCCCGCTCCTAGAGAAAAGGCCGAACAAATAAATGTACAGGGCGGAATTCCTCCTCATGAGCCGATCGTTGTAACTCCTCAAGTGGAAAGCGCGATTACTACTGCCAGTCAAAAACTACAGCAGGTAAATCAACAAGTATTTGGGACTCTTGATCAAAAATATGAACAAACTACTGCCAATGCAACGGAAAAATTAAATGAGAATGGTTATTCGGTTACAAAAGTAGTTACTCGGACGCCGGGTAATTTACAAGATCATTCTTTTGAATACTATATTTCAGGTCCCAATGGGGGCTTTGTAGAGGTCACCTCGAGCAATGCTGATGGCTGGGTGGTTATCGGTGGAGCCGTTCAAAAAACGGTATATGTTGACAACCCAAAATCTGCTTATCCATCAGAAGTTCAGGTCGTTATTGATCACCCTGACGCTAAAGCTACATTGATTGTCAAATCTAGCATCCCTTTAAGTCCAAAAGCTCTAGAGGCTGCAATCGCGGTTGCAGCAAACAGAGATAATATTATCCGCGTGATACCACCCCCCATGTCACCGCAATAAAATTTCCTATAGAACTCTTGCTAGGCCTGTGTCGTGGCAATTTAGAAATTGTGAACCAAGTGGTCGTGGGTTTAATTGCTAGCATTACTTTTTCGCTATTTGTGGCGGGATCAGGGCGGCCAATGAAAATTACGTGATAGCGGTAAATACACGGGAACTGAGGTTTTATAAATTGATCAAGCAGCCAAAACCCAGTCTTTGCCTTCAAATCTATAGCAAATAATATTAATTTTGGGGCTAGGGCAGTTATTTGACCTGAAAATGTTTTTATATGGGCCTGACTTTGCTGGCAGGATTTGCCTGAATCTGGTGATCCATAGCAAGTTAGCGGGCGGCGGGCTTAAGATCTTTTCACTTGAATCAGTATAAACACAGCCCCCTCAATCACCATTACAAGAAACATCACAATAGCAATTACCAAAAGCATGTGGATAAATCAACCCAAGCATAGGGGAAAGTTAAATCCAGAATCTAAAGAATGAGGAAAATCATCGCAACAGTTTCAATCAGCGAAATTCTCCTATTATTTGTAAAAAGGGTTTATGGTGCCCTTGACTCGCATGTCATTTTTTACTGAGGTGACACCATTGATTAATTTTGCTACATCAACAGCATGTTCCGCCTGGGTAACACTACCGACAAATCCACTTAATTGAACCTCACCCTTATAAGTAACCACATTAATCTCCATTAACTTTAGAGAAGGGTCATTAAAAATTGCCGCTTTAACTTTAGTGCTGATCACGCCGTCATCGATATATTGCCCGGTGCTTTGTTGGGTGCCAGAGCCGGCGCATGCTGCGGTAGACAAAGTAACGGATAGCATTAATAAAGCCAGTATTTTTTTAATTAATTGCATGTGAAGCCTCTTTTCTTTTGAAAAAACGCGTTGCTATAAATGGATTGAGCCTAATTGGAGCCAGTAGAAACCATGATTCATAGTACGCTTATATTTCTGTTTAAGTGGGCACGGCATCTCTTGTGCAATCTACACGGACATTTCAAATTGGATGGAAACTTTCTGGCAAGATGAGGTGAGGGCCGTCGCAATTGCGAGTTGAGCTTCGCTTGATTGGAGTTAGTGTTAATCGGATAAGTTTTTTTTGTTAAGATAGAATCAACATTGCGGACTATTGGAGAGTCAGGATGAGGCGACATTTTGAATTTCATCAGGCGGGCAATGTTGGCTGGCTTCGAGCCGCTGTCTTAGGTGCAAATGATGGAATTATTTCTACTGCTAGCTTGATCTTAGGTGTTGCATCAGCAGGCGCAACTCATAAAGTAATTATTCTTACTGGAATTGCAGGTTTGCTGTCAGGAGCGTTGTCAATGGCTTCCGGTGAGTATGTTTCAGTTAAATCCCAGTTAGATACTGAAAATTCAGATATAGAAAAAGAGCGGCTAGAGCTATTGGCGTTTCCTAGGCATGAGCATGTTGAATTAACTCAAATATATATTGATCGTGGTTTAAGTGCTGAATTAGCGGGGCAGGTAGCAACGCAATTAATGGATAAGGATGCTTTAAAAGCACACACAAGGGATGAGCTTGGTATCACGGAGATAATGACCGCTAAGCCACTCTTGGCGGCGGGCTCTTCTGCCTTATCCTTCACTATTGGAGCTATCTTACCGTTGCTAATGGCAGCCTTGGTGGGGATGGATTACTTAATATTTTTTGTAAGCATTTCAGGATTATTGTCCCTTTTATTTCTTGGTATTGTTTCAGCCTATTTTGGCGGGGCAAATATCATTCGAAGCTCATTTAGAGTGGTTTTTTGGGGTGTAATTTCAATGGCACTGACAAGTTTGTCGGGTCGGATTTTGGGT
>CAIMZP010000062.1 GCA_903846025.1 uncultured beta proteobacterium
CCTTCTAACTTTCCAACAACACCAGTTTTACCGAGGCCACGATAAACCGAGATACCCCAGCTTGAGAGGGCTTCGGCTACCAGATCAGCCGTGCGATTCTCTTCAAACCGTAATTCGGGATGAGCATGAATGTTACGTCGGATCTCTTGAATGGCTTCGGCGGAATCGACGATTTCTGGAAGTAATCGCATCCCTTTATCTTAGCCGAATTTATCGCTCTAGCTCCAAATGTTCTGCTGCAAATTGCAGTGCCTCCAAGGAATAAGGGGTGTTATCTAGCTTTTGTAGGTTTTTAGGTAAAGTGGGGATAAGACCGAAAAAGGGTGCTGAAATCCTGTTTTTTAAGGTTTTCAGATTCTCATTAAGCGATGGCATTTCTATTGAAAGGGTATTTGCCACCCAGCCGGCAATGATTAAATTTCGGGCTTGAATGGCCTCATAAGTCAGCAAAGCATGGTTAATGCACCCTAATTGCATGCCAACTACCAGAATGATGGGTAAATCCATCGCTTTGGCAATGTCACCTAAATCCTCTTGATCATTGAGGGGCACTAAAAATCCTCCAGCACCCTCCACAATGACTGCATCAAATCTGGTGCTGATATCCCGAAATGCTTGCAGAATTAATTCTGCCTCAAGGCGTATTGTTTGAGCGTTTGCGGCTATGTGCGGAGCTGCTGCTTGATCCAAAATATAGGGACATAAGGATGGATCGTTAGGTGAAAGATTAGACGCGATGCGCAATGTTTCCACATCTTCATTCCTTGTTTTCCCGGAGTGATCAAGATAGGTGCCGGCAACCACAGGCTTAAATCCAGAAACGCACAGGCCCGATGCTCTTAATTTTAGAATCAGTGCACCACTCACTAAAGTTTTACCTACTTCGGTGTCTGTTCCAGTTACAAAGTAACTCGAGTGCTTTTTCACAATTGAGGTTCACTTTCTAACTGATGCTCAATCGTCTTGAGGGTTTTTATCAGCGCACGCAAGTCCTCCGCACTGTGATTGGCGGAAAAGGTAATGCGTAGGCGCGCACTACCAAGAGGAACTGTAGGTGGTCTAATTGCCGGAATCCAATAACCAGCATCATCTAATAATTTAGCGGCAGCCAACGCATTGGCATTGCTACCTAAAATAACGGGCTGAATGGGTGTTGATGAAACGACTTTTTTCCATTTCGAGAAATTCATCTCCTCATGCCATATTTCAATCAATTGATTTAATTGTCGGCGACGACGAACGCCTTCATCCCCCTCAATCAGTTGAAGACTTTTTAACAAGGTATGCGCAATCGCTGGCGGGGTTGCAGTACTGTAAATATAAGGGCGTCCTTTTTGAATAAGCCACTCAATCAAAATGGAAGGTCCGCAAATAAAAGCACCACTCACACCCGCAGCTTTACCAAGGGTACCAATATAGATAATTCTTTTGGAGTAAATATTGAACATCTCTAGAATGCCGTGACCATGTTCTCCAAGTACACCAAAGCCGTGGGCATCATCGATTAAGAGTAGGGCGTCATATTTCTCTGCGATGTCAGCTAGCTCCTTTATTGGCGCCAGATCGCCATCCATACTAAAGACACCATCAAGCACAATCAGCTTTAGCGAATTCGAATCTTTTTTCAGCGATTCAATCAGGGAGTCAAGATTCTGATGATCAAACAAAATTACTGTCGCTTTCGTCTGTGCGCTAGCCAAGCGCACACCATCAATAATGGAGGCATGATTTAAGCTCGCCGAATAAATACTGGCCTCCCCTTGCTTTGCCAGTCTGGCTAGACCAGTGATCGCAGTAAGATTAGCGAGATATCCAGTACTAAAAAATAATGCTCGCGCATCAGGAATATGGATATTTTGAAAAGAGGCTAATTTTTTTTCAAGAAGTTCATGTGCAATGCTATGACCACTGATCAGATGAGAAGACCCGCTACCAACACCATATTTATTAGCGCCTTCGCCAAGGGCCATCACCAATTCAGGATGATTTGCAAGACCTAAGTAATCGTTACTGCAAAAAGCTTTGAGTTCTCTATTATTAACAAGAGCCGTGGTATCGCAGGGCTTTTCAGTCATGCGTAATCTGCGCTTCAATAATTGCATATCTAATTGTGCAATCTGCTGCTCTGCTAAATTAAAAGCGGTAAAGGTTTTTTTCACGCAAGTACCTGTTCGAGGGCGCGTTGTACCGATGCACCCATTTGTATGGCCTCTGTTGTTGACAATATATATGGAGGCATCACATAAATCGTATTGCCAATAGGCCTAATAAGCACGCCTTCTTTTAAACTTGCAGAAAACATTTCACGAGGAAATGCGCCTGGGTTCTTAAGAGCAAACTGCTTTACATCAAACGCGAGAATCATTCCCTGCTGTCGCCAGTGCTCAATGCGAGAATCTATTTTTGCCCATGCAAAAGCACGTGCGAGATCATCACTGCGGTCAATATTCTTTTTAAGAACATGATCCTGCTCAAATATTTCCAGACATGACAATGCTGCAGCACAAGCAAGGGGGTTGCCAGTGTAGGAATGGGAATGTAAAAATCCCTGTTTAGTTGCATCACTATAAAAGGCGCGATAAATTTTGTCAGTAGTCATTGAGAGGGATAAGGGTAGGTAGCCGCCACTAATCCCTTTAGAAAGTGTTAAGAAGTCTGGCCAAATGCCAGCGTGTTCACAGGCAAAAAACTTTCCTGTACGTCCACATCCAACGGCAATTTCATCGGCAATCAGATGAATGTCATAACGATCGCATAGGCCCCTTACTAGACGGAGGTACTCCGGTGAATACATTGCCATTTGCCCGGCGCACTGCACTAAGGGCTCAATAATCACAGCCGCAATCTGTTGATGCTCTTTGGCAAATAATTTTTCTAGTTCTGCAGCCGCACGCCGCGCAACATCATCGGCATTCTCTCCAGCTTGTGCTTTGCGAGAATCTGGTGACGATACGGTAAAGACATCTTGCAGCAAAGAGCCATAGGCTTCACGAAAAATCGCTACATCCGTAACGGCTAATGCACCCAATGTTTCACCGTGATACCCATTTTCCAGGCAAACAAATTTCTTTTTTGCGGGTTCGTTGTGCAGTTGCCAAAAGTGGTGACTCATCTTTAAGGCAATCTCTACAGCCGAAGCACCATCGGAGGCATAAAACACATGACCTAAATTTCCACCTGTTAAGGCGGAAAGTTTTTCTGATAACTCAACCACTGGAGGGTGTGTGAACCCGGCCAGCATGACATGTTCAATTTTTTCTAACTGAGAGCAGATCGCTTGATTAATTTGGGGGTTGGAGTGGCCAAATAAATTAGTCCACCAAGAGCTGATGCAATCTAACAGGGCATTTCCTGCCTCATCGTAAAGCCAAGGTCCTTTGCCGCGAGTAATGGCAATCAGGGGTAATGACTCATGATGTTTCATTTGGGTGCAGGGATGCCAAACTGCGGTCAAACTGCGGTCCACTAGGGGAATTTGATTTAAATCAGAAATAACCTTCATGTTTGGTATTTGACCACTAGTTTTTCCTAATTTAGACCTGTATCTGTTATGTTTAAGGCTTGAATTGCTCTAATCTCTGGAATTTACCTATGCTGGACGCCCAAATAACTGAAAAACCCCTTACTTTTATCAAATCGCAGTCTGATTTACCTGGGGATGTAGATTCAGACTTAGAAACTTCCGGAGCTTGGTCAGTGGCTCAAATCGAAGCTCTTTTTGCCTTGCCTTTTAATGACCTGATGTTTAAGGCTCAACAGACACATCAGACTTACTTCCCAGATGGTGACGTGGAATTGGCAACTCTGCTATCAATCAAGACGGGTGGCTGTCCTGAGGATTGTGGTTATTGCCCTCAAGCCGCACGTTATGACACAGGCGTAAAAGCCAATAAATTGATGGAACTAGAGGATGTACTTGAGGCGGCTAAAGCAGCCAAAGCCGCTGGATCCAATCGTTTTTGTATGGGCGCTGCGTGGCGGGAGCCAAAAGACCGCGACATCGAAAAAGTGGCAGCCATGATTAAGGGTGTTAAGGCCTTGGGTCTTGAAACCTGCGCTACTTTGGGAATGTTAGAGACAACTCAGGCCCAAGCCCTGCAAGAGGCTGGTTTGGACTTCTATAACCACAATCTCGATACTAGTGAGGATTTTTATCGGTCAGTAATATCCACGCGTGGCTATCAAGATCGCTTGGATACTATTTCCAATGTACGTGCAGTAGGAATGTCAGTCTGTTGTGGCGGCATTGTAGGGATGGGCGAGTCGCGTGAGCAACGTGCTGCATTTTTAGCTCGCCTTGCCAATTTGAGCCCCTATCCAGAGTCAGTTCCAATCAATCATTTAGTGCCAGTTGCGGGTACTCCGCTTGCTGAGCAGGCGCCTCTAGACCCATTAGAATTTGTTCGAACAATCGCTGTTGCTCGCATTACGATGCCACGCGCACGTGTTCGCCTATCTGCCGGTCGTCAAGAGCTAGGTCGTGCTGTTCAGGCGATGTGTTTTCAGGCTGGTGCTAACTCTATTTTTTATGGTGAGCAACTACTCACTACCGGCAATCCCGAGGCTGAACAAGACCGTGCGCTTTTGGCTGATCTTGGCCTAAAGACAAAACAGAGTTGTAAGTCAGAAGTTTTAATTTAAGATTTAATCTAAATGGCGCTCTTAGACGGCTTCATTAACGAGTTTGATACTGCACTTCGTTCGGTGTTTGGTGGTGCAAATGCACATCGATCAAATCCTGGAGCGGAACTACATTTGGGACCTACTTTGAATGCTCTTGAACGAGAGCATTCCGCAGGGCTAATGAGAGTCAATCATGTAGGTGAAGTTTGCGCCCAAGCTCTTTATCAATCCCAAAAACTGGTTGCACGAAATCCTGAAATTCAAGCAATGCTTAGACACTCTGCTCAAGAGGAAATGGATCACCTTGCCTGGTGTGAAACACGCCTTCAAGAGCTAGGTTCGCACACGAGTTATCTCAATCCCATTTGGTATGCGGGCTCCTTTGCAATCGGTTTACTAGCAGGCTTAGCTGGCGATAAGTGGAGTCTGGGTTTTGTTGCTGAAACTGAAAAGCAGGTAGAAAATCACCTTGAAAGCCATCTGCAAAAATTACCTTCAGAGGACTATCGCTCTCGTGCCATCGTAGATCAAATGCGCATCGATGAAATTGAGCATGGACAGGCCGCAATTGAGGCAGGCGGAGTTGCATTGCCTAAGCCGATTAAAAACGCCATGCAAGCAATGTCAAAAATCATGACTGAAACTGCTTATAAAATTTAACCCCCATATACTGTTCATTAATACAGTATATTTGTACATTATTCCGCTAAATAGCTAAGATCTATTCTTAAGTATATTTTCCAACCCATTGTTTCAAGTAGCATTTTTATAACTACTATTTTGTTAAGACACGACGCTAAGTGTTTGTAATCACTAGGGAATTTCCTAAAAAATTCCCTAAAAAGACTTGACCCCCTTATTCTGATCCTCTAAAGTGGGAGGAAGTGTGAAAAAGTGGGGTAAATGGTGTTTCAAGGTGCGTCAGCTCTCAATTTAGATGCAAAAGGTCGCATGTCTGTGCCGGCAAAGCATCGTGACGCCTTGTTGGTTCAGGGCGAGGGTCGAGTAACGCTGACTAAACACCCCGATGGATGCCTCCTCCTATTTCCCCGCCCTGAGTGGGATACCTTCAGATCTCGTGTTGCGCAATTGCCAATGGACGCTCATTGGTGGCGCCGAATTTTCCTTGGCAATGCCGCGGAGATGGATTTAGACAGCGCAGGAAGGGTTTTAGTCAGCCCAGAGTTACGAGCTGCGGCTGGCATTGAAAAAGAAGTGATATTGCTCGGCATGGGTAGTCACCTGGAGTTATGGGACGCGGTAACTTACGCTACAAAAGAACAGGCCGCCATCGCGCAGGGTATGCCTGAAGCGTTGAAGCAATTTAATTTTTGATGACAGGGTGCTATGAACATAACTCATCGCCCAGTGTTACTGGCCGAGGCGGTGACAGCACTAATCAGCGGCCCTCTCATTCAGAACTCAAATCCCTCAAACAAGATTTTGGTGATCGACGGAACTTTTGGGCGCGGTGGCCATACTCAGGCCTTGCTTTCAAAGCTCGATTCCAATGCGCGCATGATTTCTTTCGACAAGGATTTGGATGCAATAGCAGTTGCCGAGAAAATCAACGACCCTCGTTTAAGCATTGTGCACAACAGCTTTGCACAAATGGATCAATACGCAGAGCCCGAATCGGTCGATGGCATTTTATTGGATTTGGGAATCAGCTCTCCACAGGTGGACGAAGCACATCGCGGTTTTTCTTTTCGTCGCGAAGGCCCGCTCGATATGCGGATGAATACAGAGCAGGGTTTGACGGCTGCAGAGTGGTTGGAGCAGGCCTCACAGGAGGAAATCACGCACGTGATTAAGACTTACGGAGAAGAGCGTTTTGCATTTCAAATCGCAAAAGCCATTGTGGCTAAGCGAGAAGTAGGCCAATCACCTAAAACCACTACACAATTAGCAAGTCTAGTTGCTAGCGTGGTTCGTACAAGAGAGGCTGGCCAGGATCCTGCCACCAGAACTTTCCAAGCTTTACGTATTTTTATTAATCGTGAGTTGGAAGATTTAGAGTTAGGCCTTAAGGCGGCGCTAGCAGTGCTAAAGCCTGGGGCACGTTTAGCGGTTATTAGCTTTCACTCTCTTGAAGATCGCATAGTAAAGCAGTTTTTGCAAGCTCATGCCAAAGTCGAGGTTCCTCGAGGCTTGCCTGTCCGCGAAAAAGATTTGCCACAAAGTGTTTTAGAGATTATCGGACGCGTAAAACCAAGCGACGAAGAAGTTCAAGAAAATCCACGCGCTCGATCGGCCATTATGAGAGTTGCAGAAAAGCGTATGGGTTCTTTGGTATGAATCGCGCAACCTTAACTTTGCTCTCTTTATTATTAATTTGTGCGCTGTCATTGGTTGCCGCACAACAGCGAGCGCGTAAATTATTTGTTGCTTTAGATAATGCGCAAATTGAGGAGCGTAAGTTAAATCAAGATGGGCTACGCCTGGAGTACGAACAACGTAATTTGTCAAAGTCCGCACGCATTCGTGATGTGGCACGCAATCAATTGCATATGATTCCCATTTCTCCAGAGCGTACTTTGTATCTGAAGGAGGCTAGATGAGGCCAGTAGGTTTTTCAACTACACCAAATCTAGTATTGCGCTTGCCCATGTGGCGGTCGCGCTTGATGCTATTTATGTTGTTCTTTGTCTTCATGTTGCTCTTGATTCGCGCCTTCTGGATTCAGGGTCCAGGAAATGCATTTTATGAAGCTAAGGGTGTCCGTGGGACGCAGCGCGAGCTCGAGTTACCAGCCTCGCGAGGAAAAATTTTAGATCGCAACGGTCAAGTAATTGCTACTAGTCTCGAAGCAAAATCGGTAATTGCGTACATCGATACTGTGCCTGAAGATTTATCGGCTGAAAGAATGCATAAGTTGGCTACCTTGCTCCAGATTAGCGAGACTGAATTGCATAAAAAGTTACGCGAAGGCCGTAAGCAGGTTTTCTTGAAGCGTCAAGTTGATCCAGAGGTGGCTCAGCAAATTAAACAATTAGAAATTCCTGGAATTGGCTTGAACAATGAGTATCGCCGTTTTTACCCTGAAGGCGAGGCGATGGCGCATGTGGTTGGCTTTACCAATGTTGAAGATCGTGGCCAGGAAGGTATGGAGCTCTCTCGGGAAAAAGAGCTCGCTGGTCATCCTGGTCAGCGCCGTGTTGTAGTTGATCGCTTAGGGCGAATTGTTGAGGATGTTGCCATTTTGCAATTGCCACAAAATGGCAAAGACTTACAACTCTCGATTGATAGCAAGATTCAATTTCTGGCATATAACGCAGTAAAGAGTGCAGTAGAAGAGCATCATGCTAGTGCTGGGGGTGCTGTTGTTCTAGATACACAAACAGGGGAGATCCTAGCTTTAGCTAATTATCCGAGCTACAACCCCAATGATCGTAAAAATCTCAACGGCGAGCAATTGCGCAATCGCGTGTTGACCGATACCTTTGAGCCCGGCTCAACAATCAAGCCATTTACTATTTCTGTGGCTTTGGAAAAAGGCGCAATCGTACCCAATACCAACATGGTGATTGGTGCTTCATATTTAGTTGGACCTAAAGCGATTACGGACACCCACGTTTACGGCAACCTGACGGTTTCTCAAATTATTCAGAAGTCGAGCAATATTGGCACAGCCAAAATTGCGATGAATAACCTTTCTCCAGAAGAGATGTGGGATATGTATACGGCTGTTGGATTGGGTCAGGCACCTAAAATCGGTTTTCCAGGGGCAGTTGCTGGCACAGTTCATCCTTATAAAAAATGGGTGCCTAGTGATCAGGCCCGCATTGCGTTTGGGTATGGTATTTCCGCTTCCCTGTTTCAGGTGGCGCGGGCTTACACCATATTTGCGCGTGACGGGGACTTGGTTCCCCTGACTATTGAGCGTAGCCCAGAATTTAAGCCAGGCTCAAAAGTAATATCTGCCAAGACTGCTATAGAAATGCGCGGCATGCTCGAGACCGTAACCGAGCCAGGTGGTACCGCGGTCAAAGCGCAGGCAGATGGTTATCGAGTTGGTGGCAAGACAGGAACGGCTCATAAGTTAGTGGGCAAGGGATACGGTAATAAGTACCGTGCTTATTTTGCAGGAATTGCTCCAATTAGCGCGCCACGCATTGTGGTGGCAGTCATGATTGATGAACCTACTGGCGGCAGTCATTATGGTGGCGACGTTGCTGCTCCCGTGTTTTCAACAATCGTTAGTGAAACCCTGCGCACTTTAAATGTATTGCCCGATGCGAACATCAAGCAAATGGTTTTAGAGAATGAGCTCCCTACTACGACTCACGGTGCCAGTGTCAAGGCGCAACAAGTGGCTTTAAAAAGATGAGCGTGGCAATGAAAATTGAACCTCACCAATTAATATCGTATTTACGTGAAGTAACTGCGGCATCAGCAAAAATTACTGCTGATAGTCGTCAGATTACTCCTGGCGATATCTTTTTTGCCTATCCTGTCGGTCATGGAGATGCTTTACGTGATGGACGTGAATTTATTGCGTCCGCAATAAAAAACGGTGCAGCTGCGGTAGTGTTTGATCCTGCTGGTATGGGGGTGGAATTTTTAGAACATCCCCAGTGTTTTGGAATTGATGACCTTGCAGTATGTGCGGGTCAGCTGTGTTCAGAGTGGTACGAAAATCCTAGTAAAAAGTTAAAAGTCATTGGTGTAACAGGCACTAATGGAAAAACCAGTATTACTCAGTGGCTTGCTCAGGCGCTTGATGATGCCAATCATCGGGCTGCAGTTTTGGGTACCTTGGGCACAGGATTTGCTGGTGCGTTAGTACAAACGGGCTACACCACTCCTGATGCGCCTCGCTTACAGAGTCAATTAAAAGAGTTACTAGATGCTGGTGCTAAGACTGTGGCCATGGAGATTTCTTCACATGCACTAGATCAATCGCGCATTGGTAGCGTAGAAATAAATTGCGCAGTTTTTACAAACCTTACTCAAGATCATCTGGATTATCACGGCAGTATGGCCGACTATGCTCAAGCAAAAGCGAAGCTGTTCCAGCATCCAGGGTTAGAGCATGCAGTATTAAATTTTGATGATTCTTTTGGGCGCGAGTTGGCCATTGAGCTGTTGGCCCAGAATCGTTTAACCGTTTGGGGGTATGCCTTAAGTAAAGAGGCTTTTGCTGGATTTGAAAAATTTGGCGATCGCCTACATCGTACTTACACAAGAGATGCTGTTTTCTCTTCGGCTGGGTATGATGCCGTATTGAATTATGAGGGCGTGGGATCTAATGCGATCCATCTCTCGGTTTTGGGCGAATTTAATCTTAGTAATTGTTTGGCTGTATGGACGATCCTGTTAACTCAGGGCTTAAGCCATGATCAGGCTAGTAAATGCATGGCTAAGTTGCGTCCCGTCTCTGGACGTATGGAGTTAATTGGATTACACAAGAGCGCTAGAACTGAAGGACCACTGTTGGTGGTTGATTATGCACACACACCTGACGCCTTAGAGAAGGCCTTGTCAGCATTACGCCCCATTGCACATTTGCGGGGCGGGAAAGTGTGGTGTGTATTTGGATGTGGTGGTAATCGCGATTCGGGAAAACGCGCTCAAATGGGGCGAGTTGCCCAATCTTTGGCTGATCAAGTGATTATTACGAGTGACAATCCTAGATCAGAGGATCCCGCGACCATCATCGCTATGATTCAGGCGGGCATGAAAGCGGATGCTCAGAATGTGCAAATGATTACTGATCGTGCCGCAGCCATTATGGCAGCTGTAAGGCATGCAGATGCTAAGGATGTCGTTTTAGTTTCAGGTAAGGGTCACGAATCAACCCAAGAAATCAACGGGAAGAAATTTGATTTTTCTGATCAAGAGCATATTCAGTTGGCAGCAGGGGGTGGCATATGAGTGGAGTCATGACCACCCTTAGTCAAGTACATGCGATGTTACCTGGCAGTCAACTGGTAAACATTTCGAATGAGCACGCTCAGGCGCTAGAAATTTCCAGGGTTGGTACTGATAGCCGGAAAATCGATGCGGGTGAGTTATTTATTGCATTAGCTGGCGAGCGATTTGATGCACATGACTTTTTAGGGGATGTTGCCAAAGCGGGCGCCGCTGCAGCGCTCATTAGTAATCTGGAGAAGTGCCCACCTAATTTAGCTGCTGTTTGCGTGCCGGATAGTAAAAAGGGTTTGGGAGAATTAGCCAAAGCTTGGCGCACTACTTTTTCTATTCCATTGGCCTTGGTGACTGGTAGCAACGGAAAAACTACCGTAAAAGAAATGATTGCCTCTATTTTTAAGGCGGCGGTAGGTGATGAATGCACCCTTGTAACCCAAGGCAATCTGAATAATGACATTGGCTTACCTTTGACTTTATTGCGACTGCGTCCAAGCGATCGCTTGGCGGTCGTTGAATTAGGTATGAACCACCCTGGCGAAACTGCACAATTAGCCACAATTGCTCAAGCAAATATTGTTCTGATTAACAATGCACAGCGCGAACATCAGGAATTTATGGCGACAGTAGATGCTGTGGCGATGGAACATGCAGATGCTTTACGCGCATTACCAGCTGATGGCATTGCAATTTTCCCCGGAGACTCTGAGTTTTCAGGCATGTGGCGTGAAGCAGCATTAGGTAGAAAAGTGATTGATTTTGCATTGATATCTAATGCTACTAAAGCAACGGCATCAGTTTCTGGAACTTTGATGGATACCGGTTGTGTTCAGATTCAAGCAGAATCAGGCAAGATCGAAGTGCAACTAAAGACATTAGGTAGTCACAATGTCCGCAATGCATTGGCAGCCAGCGCTGTTGCATTGGCAGCAGGTGTCAGTCTTGAAAAAATTAAAGAAGGTCTTGAGGTATTTTCTCCGATCAATGGTCGTATGCAGTCAAAAACCTTAGATGCCACTCGTACCTTAATTGACGATAGTTATAACGCGAACCCTGATTCTGTGAGGGCAGCTATTGATGCCTTAAAGCAATCAGGCAAGCTTTCCTGGTTGGTGTTGGGCGACATGGGTGAAGTAGGTGATCAAGGGCTCGCCTTTCATGAGGAGGTTGGCGCTTATGCTGCTGAACAAGGGGTTGCTAAGTTATTTGCGTTTGGTGAGCAAAGCTATTTTGCTGTGCGTAGTTTTGATGAATTAAAGAATAAGCAGATGCTGTTATCGAGTGCTGAGCACTTCACTAGCCTTGAGCTATTAATTACCAATTTGACTGATGCCCTGCAAACCCATACTGCAAGTGAAAAACAGCATCTCAATATATTAGTTAAGGGATCGCGATTTATGCGTATGGAGCGTGTCGCACAGGCCTTATTAGAAAAGGTCAAAACATGCTCTTAATATTGGCGCAGTGGTTGCAGGACGACTTTGGATTTTTCCGGGTATTTAACTACATTACTTTTAGAGCCGTAATGGCCACGGTTACTGCCTTATTAATCGGTTTGATAGCTGGTCCCTGGGTGATTCGTAAGCTAGCCGCATTAAAGATGGGCCAAGCAGTGCGTACTGACGGCCCCCAAACCCATCTGGTGAAATCTGGCACTCCAACCATGGGTGGAGTGTTAATTTTGATTGGTATTTTTATTTCTTGCATGCTTTGGGCTGATTTGAGAAATCGCTTTATTTGGATTGTGATGATTGTGACTTTTGGGTTTGGTTTAGTAGGCTGGGTTGATGACTATCGCAAGGTAGTGCATAAAGATCCTAAAGGCATGGCATCTAGAGAAAAGTTTTTTTGGCAAACATTGATTGGTTTATTTGCCGCTATTTATTTAGCATTCTCAGTTTCTGAAGTAAATAATCTCAAAGTGCTGCAATTATTTTTTGAATGGCTAAAAAGTGGCTTTGCCTTAAATTTGCCTGCAAAGTCGAATTTGCTTATTCCTTTCATGAAGGAAGTTAGCTACCCACTTGGGGTTTTGGGCTTCATTATTTTGAGTTATCTCGTGATCGTCGGGAGCAGTAATGCAGTTAATTTAACTGATGGTCTTGATGGTCTAGTCATCATGCCGGTAATCTTGGTAGGGGCTGCATTGGGTGCATTTGCTTATGTTATGGGTAATGCGATTTATGCCAAGTATTTACTCTTTCCTTATATTCCGGGCGCTGGTGAGCTCATGATTTTCTGCGGTGCGATGGGGGGTGCGGGTTTAGCCTTTCTTTGGTACAACACCCATCCCGCACAAGTCTTTATGGGCGATGTTGGTGCACTTGCTTTAGGCGGGGCGCTCGGTACGATCGCGGTTATTGTTCGCCAGGAAATTGTGCTCTTTGTGATGGGCGGTATTTTTGTTGCTGAAACATGCTCAGTGATGTTGCAAGTTTGCTGGTTTAAGTTCACAAAAAAACGTTACGGTGTGGGCCGTCGTATTTTTCGGATGGCGCCACTGCATCATCATTTTGAATTGGGTGGTTGGCGTGAAACTCAGGTGGTAGTGCGTTTCTGGATCATTACCATCTTATTGGTCTTAATTGGCTTATCTAGTCTGAAATTACGTTGAGCCAAAGTACCCATGCATAACTTAAATCAAGCATTCGCTAATCCAAAACTCATTTTAGAAGAGGGTTATCAAGCGCCTGAGCATTTCCTAATCTTGGGTTTAGGCGAGTCTGGAGTGGCGATGGCAAAGTGGTGTCAGCGAAATGGCGCCATCATTCGCTTAGCGGATACTCGAGCTCGTCAACAATTATCTGAGCAGCAGAAAGCATGGCTCGGAGAGTTAGAATTCGCAGGTTTAAAAGATATTCATTTCGGACCACTAGATGAATCTTTATTAAATAATATTGACGTCATTGGCATTAGTCCGGGCTTATCCCCGTTGCACGAGCCAGCACAGATTTTTTTAACTAAAGCCCATGACTTATCTATTGATATCTGGGGCGAGATCGAATTCTTTGCCAGAGGTATTGCGGCCTTAGATCGCATGGCTCAATTTGAGAATGCACAATACAAGCCTTCAATTTTGGCTGTTACTGGTACCAATGGTAAAACTACGACTACTGCCCTAACGGGTCGCTTATGCGAGCGTGCGGGGAAGAAAGTGGCGGTTGCAGGAAATATTGGCCCTGCCGCCCTAGATCAACTGATCTCTTCTTTAGAGGCATCAGACCAGATTTCAGATATGCCCGATATTTGGGTATTAGAGTTATCTAGCTTCCAATTGGTATATGCCAGCTCCTTCCATGCTAGCGCAGCGGCAGTCCTTAATATTTCGCAAGATCATCTGGATTGGCATGGTGATATGCAAGCTTATATGGACGCAAAAGCGAATATCTTTGGCGTTGATACCACCTATATTCTTAATCGCGATGATGTGCTGGTAATGGGCTTAATTTCTGAAGAGCAAAAATCAAATAAGTCAGTCATTACATTTGGTGCTGGCCGTCCTGATGAGCAAGGCGCTTTTGGTATTGAGCATGATCTGCGTGCAGGCGGTATCGATTGGCTCGTTTGGGCTGAAGTGGATGAGGATCTTGAGCCTGTGCCAAAACGTCGTCGGAAGTCTGCCCTCGTGGTGGAGGCCGAGCCACTAAGACTAAGGCGCCTAATTCCAGCAGATGCTTTGCGCATTCGCGGTCGTCATAACGCCTTAAATGCATTGGCTGCATTAGCTTTAGCTAAATCAGCGGGTCTGCCAATGAATATGCTCTTACATGGTTTGCGTGATTATCACGGCGAGCCACACCGAGTGCAAAGCGTTGCTATCGTTGCGGATGTTGAATATGTTGACGATAGCAAGGGCACCAATGTAGGCGCAACAGTTGCGGCTTTAAATGGTTTGGCTGCCAATGAAACAGGCAAGCGAATTTGGCTAATTGCAGGTGGCGAAGGTAAGGGTCAAGATTTCAGTCCTTTGAGAGATCCGGCTCAGCGTTTTGTAAAAGGGGCATTTTTAATTGGTAAAGATGCCCCAATTCTTGCTGATGCATTAGAAGGTTCAGTGTCCTGTGTGATGAGTGAGACTTTGCAGAGCGCGGTACAAGCAGCGGCTAAAGTGGCGCAATCTGGCGATATTGTATTGCTGTCACCAGCATGTGCAAGTTTGGATCAGTTCCCAAATTATGTTGCTCGAGCAGAAGTTTTTGCTGCAGAAGTGCAGGAACTGGGAATGCGCTTTGAGGGAGCTCATTCATGAAATTAAAAGAAAAGCTATTTCCCGAAAATCGTTTAGGTTTAAACCGCTTCTGGAATTACTCAAGAGGTGGCATTGATAACTTTCGTAGTGGATTAAGAGATGCGGTATCGGGCGTGGAGCAGACGCGCTCTCGCATGATGGATTACGACCAATTACTGGTATGGGCTGTTTTATCTCTTACTTTGATTGGCCTGGTGATGGTGTATTCGGCATCTATCACTTTGGCTGATGGACCTAAGTACGCTAACTACAGTAGCAATTTCTTCTTAATTCGTCACGTGATTTCTTTAGCAATTGCCATGGGAGTTGGTATTTGGACATTTAAAATACCAACCAAATTTTGGGATCGCTACTCACCTATTATTTTTGGTTTTACAGTACTCCTCTTGATTGCCGTTTTAATTCCAGGTATCGGCAAAGGCGTTAATGGAGCAAAGCGCTGGATTCCATTGGGGCTAATGAATTTCCAACCCTCTGAATTAATGAAATTTGCTGCTGTGATTTTTGCTGCAAGCTATACAGTTCAGCGTCAAGAATATCTCCATTCATTTGTGAAGGGCATGCTGCCCATGGGTATTGCCATCGCCTTGGTCGGTGGCCTGTTAATGGCTGAACCTGATATGGGTGCCTTTGTAGTGGTGGCGCTCATTGCTTTTGGTATTTTATTTTTAGGTGGGATTAATGCCAAATTATTTGGCGGTCTGATTTTGGTTGGCTTATTTAGTGGTGCCGCAATGATTGC